>DTSG01000023.1 GCA_012965455.1 Planctomycetaceae bacterium
AGACCTTTGGTATTGTATTTAGCATGAAGTGCCTGCAACTGCAGGTATTGAGGAGTACGACCTCAGCGACTTGCCAAATTGACAACTAACAACACGCGACCTTCATATTTCGCAAGCTTCACGTCTTTGCCATCGATGTCTTTGGCTGTGTAATTTAATGCAGCGGGCACTTCATCCGCTGCTTGAACTTTTTGGTCGTTCTGGCAAGCGAAACATATCGTTACCGCCAGCGCCGTTAATACCAATTTATTATATTTATTCAACATTTGAAAATTCCTTTCTTAATTACTGATTGGATGCTCATCCAACTTCTTTTATTGTATCCTGTAGAGATTGCCACTGATATAGCCTAACATCCTAGACGTTGTTTTTGAGGGGGGAGACAGAATGCAAATTAGATTTTCAATTATCGTATTCTTATTGCTACCGCAATCGATTTTTGTCCGTGCCCAAGACAATACTATTAAGATAAACGCGGGTTTATATGACCGAGTCGGGGTACCGGTGCAGTCACCAATTCCGGACAGCGTTCCCAAGGGTCATCCGTTCATTCTCATTTCCAATGACACGAATGAACGAGTGCCTACTCAATCCGATTACAGTGGCGACGCTCCCGTCGTCCGCTGGATGCTAGAGCAGCCACTTTATTCAGGACAATCTCGTAGCTACCGCTTCGTCCTTGTGGACGGATTTCCAAAGCGGATTCCACGGGTCCGAGCGACCAATACCAACGACGCCATCAAAATCACCGTCGGAAAGTTACCGGTGCTGGAATACAACATGGCGATTCGGCCCAGTCCTGACGAAACCAAACCGCACTACGCTCGCTCTGGATTTATCCACCCCATATTCGACCCACAAGGCAATATTCTAACGGACGACTTTCCACCAGATCACATGCATCAACATGGTGTCATGTTCCCCTATACAAAGACCACTTTTCGTGGCCAGGCTGTGGATTTTTGGAACCAGGCCGCCAAACAGGGTGATGTGACTCATGTAAATTTAGTAGGAACTGTTACCGGACCTGTGTTCGGTGGTTTTGTCGCCGAACTACATCACCTCGCCTTTCTAGACACTGACAAAACCGCCACCGCGCTCACAGAAATATGGAAGGTTGTTGTCTATCAACAAGACGAGTTGTTTTTGATTGATTTCACTTCGACTCAGAAATGCGCGACCGACGATCCTTTGGTATTGCAAGAATATCATTACGGGGGTTGGGCAATCCGCGGCCGTCGTAACTGGGTGAAAGCTACCGCAGGTGCTGGGTTTCTGACAAGTGAAGGCAAAAAACGTGACGCCGGAAATCACACTCGACCCAAATGGGTTAACATTCACGGTCCAGTCGCTAACGGTAAGCAGGCAGGAATTACCGTGCTCAACCACCCCGATAACTATCGTTTTCCACAGCCAGTCCGCTTACACCCCTCCATGCCTTATTTTTGTTGGGCGCCGATGGTGTTAGGCGACTACAAAATTGAACCTGACAAACCTCTTGTCACCAAGTATCGAATGGTCGTGCATCAAGGCAAAGTCAACGCCGCTAAGATGACTGAACTGTACAACGACTTTACCCACCCCGCAGTCGGTAGCACTGAAAAGTAAGGTGGTGGTTAATTGGTGGTCAGGATTTCGCTAATGATTCTGGCTTCTTCAACACCGGTCAAGCGATCCTTGAGGCCATTGCGCTCGAAGTAAAGGTGTTCATATTCCAAACCTAATTGGTGCAAGATCGTAGCGTGCCAATCGGCAACCGTGATCCGATTCTCGACGGCGGCAAATCCTAGATCGTCCGTCGCGCCAACGGTTACCCCACCCTGCACTCCACCGCCGGCCATCCAAGTGATCATGGCGTTCTTGTTATGATCTCGCCCAGCATTAGCAACATTTTTGTCACTCGGCAATTGAGCAATCGGCAAGCGACCAAATTCGCCTCCCCAAACCACTAACGTCGAATCCAACAAGCCCCGCTGCTTCAGATCTTTAAGCAACCCCGCAATCGGTAAATCGGTCCGCTCACATGCTGTACGACAGCCCTTCTCTAGCTCTGTATGATTATCCCAAATCTGGAAATTAATAAACAGCTGAACAAATCGAACTCCTCGTTCCACCAGTCGCCGCGCATACAGGCACCGCCGACCATAGGAATCAGTCGGTTCCTCGCCAATACCATACATTGCTAAAGTAGCCTTGGTCTCGTGGGTAATGTCCAATACATCCGTAGCCGCCAGTTGCATTCTTGCGGCTAATTCGTAACTCGCAATCCGCGCGTCAAGTTGCAATTGCCCCGGTCGATTCTCCAAGTGAATGCGATCTAATCCAGCAATTAAATCTCGCTCCAACTCCGTTACCTGGTCCGGCTCCTCAAACGCTCGCTCAAGATTCAACACGGGCGATCCGGTACTGCGAAAACGAGTGCCCTGAAAGGTCGGTGGTAAATACCCAGCCTGCCAATTCTGTGTTTGGTTTACCGGCAACCCCAGCGGATCATCCAACACCACGTAGGCGGGCAAGTTTTGATTTTCGGTTCCGAGTCCATAAGACACCCATGATCCCATGGCGGGCAATCCAGGCATTTCTTGACCACCATGGATTTTAAACAACGCCGGCTCATGTGTTAAGTTGGTCGTATACATAGATTTGATAACAGCTAAGTCATCCGCACATGTCGATAAATGCGGTAATACATTTGAAATCCAATGACCCGCTTCACCATGTTGAGCAAATCGATAGGGTGCCTTCATCAAAGCTCCTGCTGCGGCTGGATTTTCTACCTCGCTAGCTAGCTCATCAAAATACGATTCGCCGTGACGTTTGTTTAGCTCTGGCTTAGGATCAAATAAATCCATTTGGCTCGGGCCACCGTTCATAAACAGATGAATCACCGATTGAGCCGGAGCAGCCCGCTGCGTCGCGCGTTGCTGCTGACCAAGAGAGCCACGATGTTTGACTCTGTTTTGAGGCTGTTCGCCATAAAGATCGGTAGAAAAGATACTCGTCAGCGCAGCAGCCTTGAGACCAGCGGCTGTACGCTGCATCCAGTTTCGGCGAGTTATTGGCTGGTCTATCATCTATCCATTTATTCTCATTAAATCAGTCGTTCTTAATCAACATACAAAAAGGCTGCCGAATTAATTAATGCATGGCAGAGATTTACCAGTGCTTTATCTGCTGCGTCAGTGGGTTGTTCACTTTGCCATTGTTCTGTCAATCTTTCCAAGAACAAACTTGCCACTTTCATTTCTGTATCAGTGGGCTCACGTCCAGTCGCACATAAATATGCATAGGTGATTCGCTGTGCGCTATCATTTCCCGCGGATGCTTGTACTCGCTCCGCAAACAACTCCGTCCAGTGATGTATCTGCTGGTCGTTCATCAGGTGTAGAGCCTGAGGTGCTACTGTTGAATCCGTTCGCTCAACACAATTGGGACTCATCCGTGGTCGATCAAAATTAACCAGCAATGTTGGCATCGTTGTCCGTCGATGCAACACGTAGATACTACGTCGCCACCCACCCTGAGTGTCCTTGGAGACAACTAGCCCGTCCGCCCTGGATATCACGCCATCTGCTGGTCCAAAGGGTTGCAGCGATAACACGTTCGCTATTGCCAGTAGGCTATCCCGTACCATTTCGGCATCTAATCGCCTCATCGGCATTCGTGCTAACCAGATGTTCTCGGGATCTTGCACTAGGTGCCGGTCCTTTATGCTCGACGATTGTTGATATGTTCGGCTCGTTACGATCAGGTAATGAATGCGTTTGACACTCCAACCGTTTTCCATAAACTCGGCGGACAGCCAATCTAACAGTTGAGGATGTGAGGGCCGAGCGCCTGCGAGCCCAAAGTTCTCTAGCGTGGTTACTAAACCTTTTGCGAAATGATGCTTCCAGATGCGATTCACCATGACCCGTGCCGTCAATGGATGCTCTCGTTGAACCGTCCAGCGCGCCAAGGCTAGGCGGCGGCCAGTACTAACAGTTCGTTTACCATCAGAGTCACCTGTCGTGAGAGGATGCACGACAAATTCCGTTTTTCCATCAGTCAACACGGATGGCACTCCCGCGCTTACTCGCCTCGCCGGAGTGAGATAATTGCCGCGGGTTAATATATAGGTCGCCGATGGGTCACCAGCATCCCACAAGGCCCGTATTTTTGTCGGCGACTTTAATTTTGCTTTCAGCGTCAGGATGGCCTTGGTTTGGTTTTCTCTATATTTAGCAAACGCCTCGTCATCTAGTTCAACGTCAGCCGTCGTTACAGTCAAATATTCTTCGAATCGCTCGGCGAGATAGATTTGAATCTTATTTCTCTGCTCTTTTGCAATGCCCAGCATTTTTTGCACGTCCATTCGAATACTCACCGGAACTTCCAATAGCCTAGCGGCTGCAACTTTGGTTATCTCTGTTTCTTCACGGCTTGTTAACGCACGTTGCAAGACATCTATTTCACGCTGCAGAGTTTTATTATTTTCCTCCAACGCTAGGCGATCAGAGGTCTTCATCAACGGCAAGTACCTCGCCGGTTTATGACGGCCGGTACCCTTTTCCAGAGGTGCATACCAGTGGTTTTCATCGAGGGCGCCCTTGAATACATCGAGCAACCGATAGTAATCGCCTTGAGGAATCGGATCAAATTTATGCGCATGACAACGCGCACACTTGATCGTTAACCCGAGAATGGCCGAACTATAAACTTCCATAACACTATTGATATACCGCTGGCGGTCGGGCACAAATCCCGTAATATTAGCAAACGTCCCGTCGGAACTTTGTCGCAGGAATCCCGTAGCGACGAGATTATCAAAAACTTCAGGGGTGATATTATCGGCGTCCGAATAATCTCCTAATTCATCACCTGCTAATTGCTGAGTGATGAAATCCGAGTACGGTTTATCTTGGTTGAAACTGCTGATGACATAATCACGATAAAGGTAATTCCATGGACGCGGGGGATCCGATTCTTGTATGCCTTCGCTGTCCGCATAGCCTGCCAGGTCAAGCCATAGTCCGCCCCAGCGTTCTCCATAGGCAGGTGAAGCTAAGACTTCATCAACCAATCGCTCATAGGCGATTGGGTCGGCATCATTGATAAAATCAAGGATTTGTTGCGGAGCCGGAGGGACACCCAGCAAATCTAGAAAGAGACGGCGTATGAGTGTCGATCGTGTCGCTCGCTCAGAAAAACCAAGATCGCGCTTGATCAATTGTTGATGAATATATGCATCAATTGGATTATATAGAGTTATATTTTGCTGAGTTACAGAGTCCGTTGCGGGAACAACCGACACTGGAACAGCGGGACGCTTAACTTCACCAAACGACCAAAACTGTCGGTCGTCATTGGTAACTAACCGAGCCCCAACCGAACTTGCCGAATCCGCTTTACCTCTATCTACGATCGCGCCCTGTTCAATCCATTGTTCAAGGAGTGTAATCTCGCTGGCGGTAATCACTTGGATACTAACTTCCACAATCCGACGTTTGGGAGGCATTTCACCTGCGTGAATTTTCTTGAGTAAGAGGCTGTCAGCCGGTTTTCCTGCAACTAATGCTGGCCCCGATTTACCTCCCGTTAACATTGATTCGAGAGATCGCAAGTCCAAGTCGCCCTCTTGTAATCGCTTGCCATGGCAAACAGTACATCGCAACTCTAAGATTGGTAACACCTGCGAATCGCTGACACGCTGTGACTGCAGGTGTTGTGCAATCTCTTCGGACCTTAACCATTTCCAAAATGTCTGTTTTTCAGCAACCGTCAACTGCGGAGAATCTTCCGGTGGCATTGCTTCACTATCCACCATTTCCCACAACAAAGAATTAGCGGCGTCTTTATCGATTACCAGGCCCGACTCACCACCGGCAAGTACGCCCGCCAGGGATGTTAGATCCAACTCAGCCTTGGGT
>DTSG01000024.1 GCA_012965455.1 Planctomycetaceae bacterium
CGGAAACGGCGGTCGTCAAAACTCCCGTTCATATTGCCATCACTTATGCAAGAGACGGGACGATCCAGATTTTTCGTAACGGCAAACCCTACGGTGACTCGTATAAATCTTCGGGGACGGTAGAGTTCAAGGCAAATGAAAGCGTCATTTGTTTTGGCATTCGACACACACCCGCTGGCGGAAACCGCATGCTCGCCGGACGCATCTTGGATGCACAAATCTATAATCAAGCACTGACTGCTGACCAAATCGTAGCCTTGGCCTCCGGCAACAGTGATTTCATCCCCGAGAAATTAGTAATGGCAGCGCTGACGATGCAACAACAACAGATGGTGGCAAACCTACAACAAGCTGTTGTCTCAAACCGTGACACACTTAGTTCCTTAGGGGCGGACATCGCTCCACAAGAGTTTGAAACACGTGCTTGGCAAGATTTTGCTCAAAGCCTTTTCAATTTCAAAGAGTTCATCTTTATCCGTTAATCAAACAATGACACATTATCCAACACGTCGACAAATTCTTTCCCACGCCTCGAGTGGGTTTGGGATGCTAGCGTTGGCCGGTTTAATGGCCAATGACAACGCCTTGTCAGCCGCAGGTCCAGCGGACGCCGCTGCACAAAAGTTGCGAAAACCGCATTTCGCGGCACGAGCAAAACATGTTATTTTTTGTTACATGTCCGGTGGCGTGTCCCAAGTCGACACCTTTGATCCAAAACCGCGACTCGTAAAAGACGCCGGTAAACCGGTACCCTTCAAAGCAAACCGCACTCAGTTCAATCAGAACGGAACATTGATGCCATCACACTGGGCATTCAACAAACATGGTGAAAGTGGTTTGGAAATCAGTGCGTTGCTGCCACATTTGGCAACCTGCGCTGATGACCTCGCTATCGTCCGTTCCATGACCGCAACGTTTAGCGAGCACGCACAGGGTAATTTCTTTATGCATAGCGGGTTCCCGTTTATGGGACATCCTAGCGCCGGTGCGTGGGTTACTTACGGATTGGGAAGCATCAACCGGAATTTACCTGGGTTTGTCGTGCTCGGTAGCGGCGGTTCGACTTTACCACATGGCGGGATTCCACTGTTCAGCAACGGTTACCTGCCAGCCTATCATCAAGCAACTCAAGTAAACCTCGACGCCCAAGACCCAATTCCTAATATCACACCACGTGACATCGCCAGCCAACAACAAATGCGACTCGCCTTTATCAAGCAACAAGACAAACGTTTTTTAACTGCTACCAACGACGATGATCAAGTCGACTCAGCCATCAAGAATTACGAAATGGCCTATCGCATGCAATCCGCGGTTCCAGAACTTGTCGACTTATCCGGTGAAAGCAAGGCAACGATGGAAATGTACGGCGTATACGATAGCGATGCCAAGACCGGACATTACGCGCGGCAATGTTTGCTGGCAAGACGGCTGGTTGAACGTGGTGTTCGTTTTATTGAGTTGTCCTGTTTAAGTTATGGAATCGGTGGTGGCGGCGCTGCAAACCCATGGGACAATCATGGGAACATCAAACAAGGTCACGGCAAAATGGGGCATCAAATTGATCAGCCCATCGCGGGGTTAATCAAAGACCTCAAACAACGGGATCTGTTAAAAGATACGTTGATCATTTTTACCGGAGAATTCGGCCGGACACCATTTGCACAGGGCTCCAATGGTAGAGATCACGACCCGTACGGTTTCAGTATTTTCATGGCTGGCGGAGGAATCCGTGGCGGAACCGCATATGGTGCCACTGACGAATTTGGGTATCACGCCGTCGAAAACAAAACAAGCGTCTATGATATGTGGGCGACCACGTTGTATCTATTAGGACTCGACCACCGCGACCTTACGTACCGTAGTGGTGGACGAGATATGCGACTAACCGATGTACACGGCAACGTCATCCACGACATCGTCTCCTAACGCATACACGGCTGCTTTTTGCAATGGGTGTGAATTGCTGTAATTCGTGGGCCTGCTACAAGTCCATAACTGCATCGATATCTTTGTCTAAGCGGTTCGCCGGCGTTACGAGAGCTACCATAAAGAAAATGGTCAGCGTGATGAGCATCGAAAATGCACCTTGGTGGAAGTTATAGGGCAAACGGATATCGGTCAAATATAAACCGGCATAACAAGCCAATCCGGAAATGACCGAAGTGTTTGCTGCGATCCGATTCGCTCGCTTCCAGTTAAACCCAATCGCCACGATCGGCACGATGGCAATCGCGAAGATCGACCAACCCATCACGCCTAACATCGCCACCATTTCACCAGCGTAATAAGCCAACAAGCCAGCGCCCACTGCAATTGCTACCGTAGCAATTCTAGCCCACCGCAGTTCATGTTTGAGTGGCGTCATTCCAAATGCTTGTGGTAAATCGTGCACGAGCGCCGCAGAGCCGATATTCAAGAAACTGTCGGCGGTCGACATAATCGCGGCAAAAAGACCAGCGAATACGACGCCTGCTAAGACCGGATGAGCATAGTATGTCAGAAATTCGGATGCCGCTTGGTCGGCGTTCAGCAATGGTGTCCCATGTGTCGCATTTAAAACAACCGCACGCATACATAGTCCGATCGAAATCCATAACAACGCTGCCAAACCGTAACCTGCCACGGACATTGGCAACATGTGACGAGTATCTGATATATTTTTCGTCATCATTAGTTTAGTAATCACGTGTGGTTGCCCGCACACGCCAAGGGCCATGATGAAATAGAATGACAAACAGGAAATCATGCCAAAGGTTCCCCAAGGCTGCATAGCTTCAGGATCGTCTCGCGTAATAACTTCCGCCATTCCCTGTAGCCCACCGTCGACCGTCGCCATTGTCGTGAGCAAAACTAAAACAGCAGCAACTACCATAATCACGCCTTGGATCAGGTCGGTATAAACGGATGCGATGATCCCGCCCGTCACACAATAGAACACTAACACCGCACAACTGATGACATAACACCACTGCAGTGGCGTCGAGGCCCAAGCAATGTCCTGCAATATTTGAAACAGCACGACAGACATCGCTTTGATTTGTACACCCAAGTACGTGATCACTCCCAGCAGGATCGCCACAGCGGTTAAACCGCCAGTGAAACGCGAGTTGTATCTAGCGGACACAGCGTCGGGCAACGAAACCGGCTCTCTTAACTCAGCAAACAACCGCAATCGCTTACCGAGCAGAAAAAACATGATACACATACCGATCGACATGTTGATCACCATCCAAAATGAACTGGTCCCAGCGAGATAAACCAAACCCGGTCCACCCACAAAACCAAACCCACTCATCGTGCTCGAAAACACGGCAACACTCGTCACAATCATCCCCAGATGGCGACCGGCCATGAAGAAATCTTTGGTGCTATGTGTCCTCCGCATTGCCCACAGCCCGACAGCAATGCAAATCAACATGTACACCAAGATGAATCCAAAGATGATGCCCGAGCGGTATTCTTCCATCAGCTAGCCTCCTGCTCGGCCGCATCAGCCGCTTTCGCTGCTTGGACTATTTCACGAAATTCTTTCAGTGCCGCCTGAGGCAAGATTCGATCTTCAAAAAAAAGCACGTATAACACGACGAACCCCAGCGGCACACCGTACATACCTAGAAACATCAGACTCGTGGCCATTGGAAAGGGTCCCAGATAATCTGGTTCCGTGGGTTCAAGCCATGACATTTGGTAAGTCGTGCACAACAAAATGAATGCGCCAACGTACACCAGCACGACCATCACCATCAAATTCCAGAAATACCCAGCAGAGTCTGGGTCGGCATGTTTCGTACGGCAAACCCAAAACAACATCATGCAAAACATTGCGATCATGCTGCATCCAAGCAACAAACCAGGAACGACTATATGCTCGTGCCGAAGGCCTCCATCACCGCCTTGCATCATAGCAACACCCGTCGAACCTTGCGGCGTCGCAAACGTTACTTCCGTATGCGGGCGACCCGTTGCCTCCATGGGCTCAAAACTCAGAAACACCCACAGCACTGCCGTCCACACAAGCGCGAGAACAATAATGGCCGGCAAATATTTCATGCAAATCACTAAATGCTTGTTGGTTTACGAAATTAGCTAAACAACGACGCGCTGTTCTTTAGACGTTAAACAAGAAATGACAAATATCACCGTCTTGCACGACATAGGATTTACCTTCAACTCGCAGCTTCCCTGCTGTGCGAAGTTCCTTTTCACTTTCATACTCTACCAAATCATCCACTGAATAAACTTCGACTCGAATAAAACCTCGCTCGAAGTCTGTATGAATAACACCGGCGGCTTGGGGTCCGGTCGCGCCAACTGGAATTGTCCAAGCGCGAACTTCTTTTTCACCAGCCGTAAAGTAACTCTGCAATCCGAGAGTTTGATAGGCTTCACGAGCCAGAACTGACAACGACGGTTCGGTAAGTCCAATTGACTCAAGCATCTCTGTTCGATCTTGCGCATCCAGCTCAGCGACTTCTGCTTCGATACGAGCACAGACGTGTACGACGCCAGCATTCACGCTTTTGGCGTAATCACGTACTTGCTGTACCAACGGACCTGCGCCAGCAAGATCATCTTCATCGACATTGGCGACATACAGGACGGGCTTGGCTGTTAGCAGCCCGTAACTATGAACCAACTCAAGTTCACCGTCGTGCAAATTCAGGCTCCGCAATGGCTCGTCTTTACCCAAATGTTCAAGACATTTATTGATAACCAAGACCGTTGCTTGTGCTTCTTTATCACCACTACGAGCCGTCCGCTCAGCTTTGTTCAACGCATTTTCAAGTGTCTGCATGTCCGCAATCATCAACTCACTTTCGATGATTTCGATATCATCTAGCGGATCAATTTTACCAGCGACGTGGATGACATCTTCATCTTCGAAACAGCGGACCACTTGAATAATTGCGTCGACTTGGCGAATGTGGCTGAGGAATTTATTACCAAGCCCCTCACCTTCGCTCGCACCTTTAACAATCCCAGCAATGTCAACCAATTTTAATACTGCGGGAATTACTTTTTGAGGTGGAATATATTTAGTGATAGTATCGAGTCTTGCATCCGGCACGGGCACAATACCTTCGTTCGGTTCAATTGTGCAAAAGGGATAATTAGCGCTATCGGCGCCTTGGGAACTCGTCAATGCATTGAATAACGTACTTTTCCCGACGTTTGGTAATCCAACAATTCCAGCTTCCATAATCAATCAAGGCTCATCACAAAAACAGTAAAATGGTAAGTGCTCCATCCTACAACATGCAACGCCAATCGGTAATAGGAGAAAACATCCCCGCCAATTAGTGTAAATTTACGGGCTCTATTGTGTCAAGGCTTTGAATACGGAGATGTCATTGATTACGCGTTGGGCTAGCTTGGGGTTGCTATCACGCAAACGTTCTAGATGCTTCAACATGTAGTGGTTACTCGCCATTTGACGATTGGACATCATTTTGTTGACTAGCATTAGCTCCATCTCTTCCATATCTTCCTGTTTGGCTACCACTTGCAAGTTGATAATGTCATTGAGTTTTTTCAGATCGAGGAACACCTCTTCATACGTCGCTTCATTTCTAACGTACGCCATTACATCGTTGATCTTATCAACGGCATCACAATGGCCGCCTAGATACGTACCCCAATCTGTCGATTGAACATCACGCATGATCGCCGTCGCTTCGGCGTCGGTTAAGGGGACGCGACTTGGTGGAATAGCCAAATAGGCCACATAGACCACGAAGATAACAATCACACTGACGACAAAACCAATGAGCACTTTCCCTCGCGACCGGCCTTCAAAATCGCCTCCATCGAATTCTTCACCGGCTGCTTCCGCGCGGTTTTGTGCTTTACGTTTATTGCGAAACACTGACTTCGCGGA
>DTSG01000025.1 GCA_012965455.1 Planctomycetaceae bacterium
ACTCGGCGTCAATATCGAGGCGTCTGTCGGTGTCATGCAACAGTCGCTTGAAGAGGCGGGAATTTGTTTTTGCTTTGCACCCTTGTTTCATCCAGCCATGCGACATGTGGGCCCCGTACGGCGGAGTATCGAAGTTCCCACGATCTTTAATTTGCTCGGTCCACTCTGTAATCCTGCTCGCGCACCTTATCAACTACTTGGCGTCGGCCAGCCCGCCCTGCGTACCCGTCTTTCCGCTGCCCTCGCATTACTAGAAACAAAGCGGGCATTCGTCGTGTGTGGCGAAGATGGACTAGATGAAATCACACTTGAAGGGACAACTCTAGTAACTGACGTCATGGACTCAACCACCCAAGAATTAGAATGGTGTCCTGCAGATTTTGGGCTGACCGCGCAATCTCTCGCCACCATGAACGTCGAAAACCCCACAGAGAGTGCGGCTTGCATTATGAATATACTCCACGGCGATCAAGGCGCCTCGCGAGATATCGTCGTTGTTAATGCCGCTGCCGCCATCTCACTCGCTCGACCCCATTTGTCACTACCGGAATGTGCAAACCAAGCAGCTGAAGCAATTGATTCCGGGGCTGCCTTAAAGTCACTCAAACAATTTGGCGACATCACGCAACAGTAATTAACCTAATTAATAACACGGTATTAACTAATCAAGCAGTTCCACAGCAATCAACATCATGTATCCACAAAACCACCCTGCAATCGGAATCGACCTCGGGACAACGTACTCAGCCGTTGCGATGTTAGATGAACATGGGCAACCACGAACACTCGAAAACAGCGAAGGTGACAAGATTACACCGAGCGTTTTGTTGTTTGAAGGTGGCGACGTTATTGTTGGTAAAGAAGCCGTCAAAGCGAGAACTACTAATAATGATGCTGTCGCCGAACACAGCAAACGCTACCTTGGCCACCGTAGTTTTGAACAAAAATTTGGTGATGTGCAATATCCTCCAGAGGCACTGCAAGCATGGATACTGAAAAAACTTCGCGACGATATTCAACAACGCATTGGGGATTTCAAATGCGCCGTTATCACTGTACCGGCTTATTTTGACGAAGCTCGTCGTAAAGCGACACAAGACGCTGGTTATATGGCGGGAATTGATGTTCTTGATATTATCAACGAACCAACGGCGGCGGCGATTGCCTATGGCGCTCAACAATCTTCCGACCCTGACTGCCCTACCGCCCCGCATACTATTTTAGTCTATGACCTTGGGGGGGGTACGTTTGACGTTAGTATCGTGAAAATCGACGGCTGTGAATTCGTTACACTCGCGACCGATGGGGATGTGCAGTTAGGTGGAATTGATTGGGATCATCGGATTGTGGACATGATTGCTGAACAATTTATCGCCGAGCATGGCAGTGATCCACGGGACGACCCAAATACTCTAGGAAGAATTTGGCGAGAAGCCCAAGATGCCAAACATACGCTGACCGCTCGCCAAGAATGTACTTTGACATGTGACTATCAAGGTAACGCCATTAACTTCACTTTGACGCGTGACGGATTTGCAGCCATGACCCGCGACTTGGTCGAGCGGACAAGGTTTACGACGGTACAAACTCTAGCGGCAGCACAATTAGAGTGGAATGCTATTGATCGTATATTGCTCGTGGGCGGGTCAACTCGGATGCCAGCGATTAACGACATGTTAACGCAACTAAGCAATCGACCGCTCGATCAATCGGTATCACCGGACGAAGCCGTTGCTCACGGCGCCGCCTTGCACGCCGCCATTTGCTTAAGTGAACTTGCCGGAGAACCAGCTCGGTTTACCATCAAGAATGTCAACTCACATAGTCTGGGTGTGATTGGTGTCGAGCCTGCCACGGGTCGACCACGAACCGGACACATCATTCCTCGCAATAGCCCATTGCCAATTACCGCGCGGAGGCGGTTTCGACTGAGGAAGGGTCAAACATCAATTATGCTGCAAGTCGTTGAAGGCGAAAGCAAATCGCCGGATGCATGTATTATGATTGGGCAATGTGACATCAATGGAATCCCCAGTGACTTGCCCGAGAAGTCCAAACTCGAAGTCCGCTTTCGCTACCGCAGCGATGGTCGCTTGTCGATGCGATTCTTGATTGAGGGAACGGATATCAAACTTGATCATGAATTCAAACGTGAGAATTCACTAACACAAGAACAACTTGACGCTTGGCGCGGTTTTATCTGCGGTGAAGAAAACTCGGATCCTCCTCATTAACACACAGTTCAATAGCCCCTCGATGAACGAATCAAATATCCCCAAACCCACCGATGTCCGGATGAAAGGCTTCGCAAAACGAAGCTCAGTCGGAGCCTGCGTATATTGGATCGACGAGCATGTATCTCGACTGGCTGCTGAACAAGTTTCACTCGACGATGCTCACCAACGCGTGCTGGCCTCGGATATCATTAGCTCCCAGGACGTGCCACAATTTACCCGCTCAATGATGGATGGTTTTGCGGTTCAAGCTGCGGATACGGCGGGCGCGAGCAACTACCAACCTCAACAGCTCACTGTGCTGGGAGAATCCGTTCCTGGCAAACCATTTGACGGTCGTGTGACTCAGGGAACCGCTGTACGGATAATGACCGGTGCGCCATTGCCTGACGGCGCTGATAGTGTGCTGCCTGCCGAGCAAGTGCAGATCGAGGCTGACTTTATATTGGCGCAAGGCCAAGTCGCACCGCAAAAACATGTTGGCTTTCCCGGTGAAGATATTCAACAAGGAACAACGGTGCTCACTGCCCCCAGGACATTGCGACCCCAAGACCTAGGAGTGTTATCCTCTATTGGCTTTTCGCAAGTTCCTGTTTTTCAACGCCCTCAAGTCCGCATTATTGTCACGGGAAATGAATTGCTACCACCTGGGTCCGCGACCACTCCGTTCTGTATTGTCGATGCTAACAGTCCCATGCTCTCGGCCCTCATATCACGCGATGGAGGTCATACTATTCACCCAGGAATTTTACCTGACGATCCGGACAGTATTCGCGCTGCATTACTCGATCCGGCTGCTGATATTATTATCGTGTCGGGCGGATCCAGTGTGGGCCAAGAAGACTACGCACCTAGTTTGCTGGCGGAACTTGGCTCGCTGGACATTCACGGTATCGCCATGCGACCCAGTAGCCCCACTGGAATGGGATTGCTCGACGGTCGTCTGGTGTTCTTACTACCAGGCAATCCCGTCTCTTGTTTGTGCGCCTACGATTTTTTCGCTGGGCGGGCAATCCGTCAATTATCCGGCTTGCCCACACAATGGCCCTATCCCAGCGAAAAATTACCGCTGGCTCAAAAACTAGTCTCTGCCATCGGACGTACTGATTATGCACGAGTTAAAATCATTGACGGTCAGGTACATCCATTAGCTATTAGTGGTGCTAGCGTCTTGACTAGCACCACCGCAGCGGATGGATTTGTAGTCATTGATGAAAACCTCGAAGGTTACCCTGACAATTGCGAGGTTACCGTTTTTCGGTACAACTAAGTCATGGCCGAACAAAAACAATTTCTCGACGTGATTGATCGTGATACTGCTCAAGAGCTATTTCACCAAGCAATTGAGTTGCAGCCCTTGGAATGCGAAAACGTTCCCCTCGCTGAGGCGCTCGGCAGAGTGCTGGCTGCTGACATCATCTCTCAACAAAACGTACCATCCTTTGATCGCTCCAATTATGATGGGTTCGCTGTTCGCGCCGAGGACACACACGGCGCAAGTGAAACCAACCCGATTCCCTTGCAACAATTACCCGAGTCCATTGCCACGGCGGTGGTTCCTCAAATGGAAGTGACGGCGGCAGCGACCATTCCAATTGCAACCGGTGGCATGTTACCACGCGGTGCAGATGCTGTGCTCATGGTGGAACATAGCGTCATCAAAAATGGACAGGTGCTCGTCTACCGCAGTATCCATAGTGGTTTCGGAGTGGCATGTGCGGGGACCGATATCACAGCGGGGGAAATGGTTTTGCGGCAGGGTCGTGTGCTGACAAGTCGTGAAACCGGAGTCTTAGCGGCGATTGGAGAGGCGACTATCCCTGTCGTTCGAAAACCCAAAGTCGCCATTGTCTCGACCGGTGACGAAATCATTGCGCCTGGTGAGCCGATGAAAGCTGCCATGGTATACGACTCGAACGCCCGTATTCTTGCCGACGCTGTTCGTGAATGTGGCGGCACGCCTGTTTACCAAGGAATTGTTCGCGACGACGAGGATGAATTACAAGCGATCGTTGATAAGTCCTTGGCAGAGTGTGATGTTGTATTGCTCTCTGGGGGAACGAGTAAAGGCGAAGGGGATCTGTGTTGCAACGTTGTTGAAAAACTAAACGACCCGGGAATCGTCGCTCACGGTGTTGCCTTGAAACCAGGTAAACCCATTTGCTTAGCCGGGTCTGGTGGTAAGCCTATAGTCATTTTGCCAGGATTTCCTACGTCAGCCATTTTTACCTTTCACGAATTCGTCGCGCCGGTCATTCGTATGTTAGCTGGAGGTACGATTAAAAGCCCAACAACTGTCGCTGCAAAAATGGCTGTTAAGGTGAATTCTGAGATTGGACGAACGGAATTTCTGTTAGTCGGACTCGTTGAATCGGACGAGGCTCTCGTTGCCTATCCCATGGGGAAAGGTTCTGGTAGTGTCACCACGTTTAGCCATGCTGACGGATTTGTTACGATCGACCGTCATCATGAAATTGTTGCAGCAAATGAAGATATTAATGTCACCCTGCTCGGTCGGGATTTACAAATCGCCGACCTGGTGGTTATTGGCAGTCATTGTACCGGTCTCGACCGGTTGCTTGCCGAACTACAACGCGAGGGTATTAGCAGTAAGCTGATCAGCGTCGGGTCCACGGCGGGTGTAGCAGCCGCAAGGCGGGGAGAGTGTGATATTGCACCGTGCCATTTGCTTGATCCTGCTACCGGTGTTTATAACGAATCACTCGTCGACGATGCGATTCAGCTCGTTAAAGGCTACCGTCGTACGCAAGGCATTGTTTTTCGCAAAGGTGACGCTCGGTTCAAAAACCAATCACTTGATAATGTCTTAGAGGCGATTCGCTCAGATAGTTCGCTACGCATGGTCAATCGCAATGCGGGTTCCGGAACAAGAATTCTAATCGATGATTTATTACAAGAACTTCGTCCGGCGGGTTACTCGTTTCTATCTCGTAGTCATCAGGCTGTAGCAACTACGATTAAGCATGCAACCGCGGACTGGGGCGTCGCTATTGAAAGTGTCGTAGACGATGAGCTCGAGTTTTTGCCGCTGAGCGATGAAGAATACGATTTCTTTATTCCAGTCAACCGTCGCCACAAACCGGCAGTTGAGAAGTTCATGGCAATCTTGGGCAGCGAATCTTTTCGAAGCCAATTGGCCGACGCTGGGCTGATCCGGAATCATCTTGCATAATTAATGGTTGGTGATGCCCATTAGGACACTCTTAATAACACCTCGCCGCGGCCACCATCTATCATGTCACCATGGTGCAAATCGTAAGTCGAATCAACGGCACTATCTGCAACGGGAAACCCAAGGGCTTTAAGATTACGCAACAACAGCTGCATAAATTCGGGTTGATACCGACAAGAGTATTTAAAACTTGGCAACAACGGTGGGTGATCCGCTCCCATAAATACAATGCTCCCCCGCCGCATCGCAGCTCCGTGACGAATCCCGGACTCACCAAACAACATAATCGTACCAGCACGCATGTTAAATCCGATTAAGTCGCCCGCCTTACCGGCAACCGCAATCAATCCCCGCCGCATCGTCAATCCAAGTTCATTGCCAACATCACCGTGAACTAAAATCGTGCCACGATTCATACCGATCAAACTACCACGATAGC
>DTSG01000026.1 GCA_012965455.1 Planctomycetaceae bacterium
CAAAAACATATCGCTGCACTAGCACGAAGACACTATCTTTTGATGAAAAACTGTATTTTTTCAGGGGTAGTTTCCCGTTGCCATCAGCTCCAGCATCGTAACCGACACTAAAATCGAGGCTCCCCTTGCTCAATATAAAGCGGTGAAATACTAACTAAAACGAGTCAAGGGACGTGATTAATATTGCCTCATTTCGCATTGATTTCTAGAATTTCAGAGTTAAATAGCAATGACAAGCTCATAAACCTGTCAGGGCCAACCAAATCACTTACTTCCATTGCAACTGACGCACCTAATTCAATCAACCCGAGGTCTATTTACGTGGCTCTTTCCGAATTTGATCGCGACCTGCTCACGCGCTGCTTAGCTCGGTCCGCTGGCGCCTGGGAAGAATTCGTCGATCGTTATATCGGTCTGACATACCACACGATTCGCCAAACCGCTAAATCAAGATCCTCGCAACTATCCAGCCACGACGAAGAAGACTACGCGGCGGAAGTCTTCCTGCAAATTATCCAAAACGACTATGCCGTGCTACGACGGTTCCGTGGTAATAGTTCTCTCGCCACCTATCTGTCGATCATCATCCGTCGCATCGTCGTCCGTGAATTTATAAAAAAAAGGCATCCACGAATTCCAGATTCCAATTCTTCCAATGCTAACGGGGAATCAGAAAACGGAGAGGGAGAGCAGAGTAAAGTTTATGCTTTCAAAATCCCACTCGACCAAACCGCCCCCCTACAAGATCAACAACCGTTACCAGAACAGCAAGCGGCGGATCGCGAAGCGGTCGCTAACATTTTAAATCAACTTGTTGGAAAAGAACGCAAGGTCGTTGAAATGTATCACCTCGAGGGCCGCACGTATAGTGAAATCAGTCGCATTACGGGATTACCCGAAAACAGTATCGGTCCGACACTAAGTCGAGCTCGAGCTCGCTTGCGATAACGGTAAAGTCGTTTCATGATCGATTTTCAAATCCAAAACTCATCACCGGAATGTTATTCTTCTCAGCATAAATTTGCGCCGGGTGAAGTATTCTATTCGGTGTTGCTCACTGCAGGCGGCGACGTCATTCGACACGACTTTTGTCAAGATGCTTGGGAAGGACCGCCGGAGGGCACAATCGGATGGTGGAAATCTACCATGCCCGACGACGAACAAAACAAACTAAACTTGGCACCCAACGAAGTCATGCTGCAATACTTCGAGCAATTGCACGCCAGCGCTGAGTCACAAGACATGGCTTATGTACTGTCACTACTGATGGTCCGCAAACGTATCATGCGACTTAATGGTTCAGAAGAAGACGAACAGGGCAACGAGTTGATGATCTTGTCCGAACCTAAAAGTGAAAAAGAATACAAAGTACCCGTGACTCAACCATCCCTTGAGCAAGTCGAATCGTTACAGCAACAGCTAACCGCGATGCTCTATAAGGATGCGGCTTGAACCCTGTGAAATACTCGCCCTACAATCCGAACTCGCGAATTTTTATCGCAGCCTTACTAACGAGTTTCATACTGATCAGCGGTTGCCCTACTTGGAATAACTACGTCCAGCAACACGCCGGGCTGCCACCGGTTGCCTTCGCAGAACGCCCGACACTGGAAACGATCATGGCGACGGTAAACACCAGTCAGTCGATTCAACAATTGCAAACACAAAACGCCAAAGTTTCCATCCCCGGCGCTCCTTCACTCAAAGCGAACGTCGTCATCGACCGCCCACGGAATTTTCGGTTGACAGCTAGTTTGTTTGATTTCACTCGCACTGAGGTCGATTTTGGCAGCAACCAAGAACTGGCTTGGTTATGGATACGCGAACAACCAGACCCAGCCGTTTACTTTGTGCGTCATGACCAACTGGCCTCAACGGCAGCAAAGTACTATATGCCAATCGATCTAAACTGGATCACAGAAGCTATGGGGCTTGTATATATCGACCCGGCCGAACACCACGAAGGTCCTTTTGACTTGGGCCAAGGCAAATATGAAATTCGCAGTCGTATCCAATCGCCCATGGGTGAACTGAATCGACGTTTAATCATTGACGACCGCTTTGGTTGGGTTCTCGAACAACATCTGACACTCGACAATGGTAAATCACTAGCCTCCGTCAAAGCCAGCAAACACAGTTTCTATCCACAGCATGGAGTTTCGTTGCCGCACCGCATTAAAATTCAACTGTTTCCCGGTCAACAAAATCAAATTGCATTTCAAATCGATGTGCCACGTTATCAAATCAACTCGAACATGGGCAATGCCTCACAGCTATGGACTATGCCAAAGTACGATGGCTATGAGCAAATCGATTTATCCACGATGCCAGCTCCGCAGACCAGTTACTTTTATCCTCTCGACCAAGTGCAACCTGCGCCCGGCAACATCCCGCGATATCAAACGCAAATCGCATCTCCTCGCTTTCGCGGTGACAATTTCAACCGTTAATGCCCGCCCCCCTAGTGCGGTAGAGTCGCCCTCAACGTGTTTCGATTCTGCTATCATGAATTCTAGGAATATTTGTCTTTTGAAAAGTAATTAATATGTCCCTGCACAAACTCATCGTCGCCTTTATCATTTTCACAAGCTGCCACCCTGCCCTCCAGGCAGAAAACTGGTCGTCTTGGCGGGGCCCCAATGGCAACGGGGCTACCTCGGAAAAGGGATTTCCAACAACTTGGTCCACATCCGAAAACGTCGCCTGGCGGATCGACTTGCCAGCTCCTGGAAACTCAACTCCCGTTACTTGGCAAGACAATGTCCTGCTAACCCAAGCGACCGCTGAAGGCACGAAACGTCATTTAACCTGTTACGATCTCAATTCTGGTAAGCAACGATGGCAATACACTGCGGCGATTGAGCAGGTGGAGAAAACACATAAGACCAATCCGCACGCAGCTGGGTCACCGGTCACTGACGGAAAACATATCGTCGTTTCCTTTGGCTCAGCAGGCATCCACTGTGTCGACATGAAAGGGAACTTAAAGTGGCAGGCGGACATGGGACGGCTGGAGCATATCTGGGGTACTTCTGCTAGCCCAGTGATTTTTGAAGATCTCGTGATTGTTAATTGCGGTCCGGGAGTCCGCGCATTTTGGATCGCGTTGGATATTCAAACGGGCGAGGAAGTCTGGAAAACCGAGTCGAAGAACTTTGTGTCTACCAAACCTGAAGAGTTTCGGGGATCCTGGAGCACGCCTGTTGTTTATGGTGGTGGCGCTGATGCGGTGATGTTCATCAGCATGCCCTTGAAGTTCTATGCCTTGAAGCCCCGCACCGGTGATATCCTCTGGACCTGCGACGGGCCAGGCATGCTGGCCTACACTTCGCCACTGGTCAATCGTGATGTGGCAGTGACGATGAGCGGCTATGGCGGTCCCTCGCTTGCCATCAAACGAGGTGGGCAAGGTGACGTGACTGCATCTCACCGCTTATGGCATAAAACAGAACGTGCGGAAAACCCGCAACGGATTGGATCTGGGTTGATCATCGGTGATTACATCTACATTGTGAACGAGCCGGGAATCGCGTGGTGTTTGGATCTAAAAACCGGTGCACGATTGTGGCAACAAAGGTTGGGAGATTCAAAGTGTTGGAGCTCGCTCTGCTTGGTCGAAGGAAAGATCTTTGTTGTTAATGACAAAGGTACGACATTTGTTATCGACCCGAATCCTAAACAATGCAATATCATCCACGAAAACAAACTAGCAGAACTCACTCGCGGTTCACTCGCATTCGCCAACGGTCGTATCCTGATCCGCACTTACAAAAGTTTGTATTGCATCGAGTCAAAATAGGGCAGGCAGCCGGCAACAGCGGTAGTTGCACATATATTAGCTGTTGACCTTATCAATGCCCTACATTAGAGTGCAAATATGTCACAGACACTGCTATTACCCCTGAATCTACTAAGCCTGCTCATTGCACGGCCCCGAGGGTGATTGGACCAACGACAATTTACGTTACAACGATTCACCCGAGGCCAAACACCTCGGGTTATTTTTTTGCCTTAACAAAACACTCCGTTCTACAATTCACAGCGACATTCAATCATGACTAGCACACGACAAATTACAATCTTTGATACTACGTTACGCGACGGGGAACAGTCACCAGGCTGTAGCATGAACCTCAGCGAAAAGCTTGAGTTAGCACAAGCACTAGTAGATATGGGGGTCGACATTATCGAAGCTGGCTTTCCAATCGCCTCGCCAGGTGACTTTGAAGCGGTTAGTGAGATAGCGCTTACGATGCATGGAGCGACTATTTGTGGACTTGCTAGATGTAGCGACAAGGATATTGATCGAGCATGGGAGGCGTTGAAACATGCGGAGAAGAGTCGGATTCATGTCTTCTTAGCGACGAGTGCAATTCACCGCGAGTTTAAGTTAAAAATGACTCGAGAAGAGATCATCCGCCGCGCCGTCGATGGAGTGCGCCGTGCTGTCGAGTATTGTGATGATGTTGAATTCTCGCCCGAAGATGCTGCACGTACAGAACACGATTTTTTGTGTGAGGTCGTCGAAGCGGCAATTGAAGCCGGAGCAACGACGGTGAATATTCCGGATACAGTCGGCTATGCTACGCCAGACCAAATGGGAGCGACGATCAAGATGCTGTCTAATCGAGTGCCAAATATTGACAAAGCCGTGATTAGTGTTCATTGCCATAACGATTTAGGTTTAGCGGTCGCCAATAGTCTAGCGGCGATCGAGAATGGTGCTGGGCAGATTGAATGTACCATCAACGGAATCGGCGAGCGTGCCGGGAATTGCTCGCTCGAAGAAGTCGTCATGGCACTGAAGACCCGTGCCGATGTCTACAACTGTGAAACGAATATAAACACCCCTCGTTTAGTACCGTTGAGCCGACTGCTATCGTCCATTACGGGATTGCAAGTCCAACGTAATAAAGCAATCGTGGGACGTAATGCTTTTGCACATGAAGCTGGAATTCATCAGGACGGAATGTTGAAAGAACGTACGACGTATGAAATCATGCGGCCCGAGGACGTGGGCTTAGCCAAAACAGATTTAGTGCTGGGGAAACACTCAGGGCGAGCGGCCTTGGGGGATCGGGCGAGAGAGTTAGGTTATCATTTGTCGGGCGAACAATTGCAGGAAGTGTTTGTTGAGTTTAAAAAACTAGCGGATAAGAAAAAAGACATGTATGACGGTGATATTCACGCGCTGATACAACAAGAGATCTTAGGTGAAGTAGAAAACACCTGGCAATTGGTTAGGTTTCAAGTCCGTTCTGCGTCCGGTGAAACGCCTTGTTGCGAGATTACGTTGAGTAAAGATGGTGAGGAGTTCACGCAAGAAGTTACTGATGGCGATGGTCCCGTGGATGCTGCGTTTTGGGCCGTTGAAAAAATTACCGGGCTCGAGATAACATGTAAAAATTACCGTGTGCGGAGTGCCACGCTAGGCCGAGATGCAATTGGTGAAGTGCTCGTGGAAATTGAACATAACGACAAAAGTTATCGCGGTCGAGGTGCTTCCACCGACACGGTAGAATCAACCATTCACGCTATCCTCGACGCCGTCAACCGCATCGTCGCACAACGCACCGCCTAACACAAACCCGTGGCCAAAAAATGAACCGGCGGTTCGTTACTGCTTAGTCCCACCCGCTGAAGCCGCACTGCTTGCACTTCATGCAAAAACGACTCGCCGCAAAGCGGGCGAGTCGCGTGGGGTTAGCTTCCTTTCTAACTCGCAGCCCTGAGGGCGATTCTATCTTGTTGGATTGAATTTTACCCAGATTGCCCGCCACCACATGACGTTGCCTCAAAATCCCCATAAATGGTAAAGTACCCGCTGAAATAATCCAGCACGTAAGCCGCTCTGAGGTTCAA
>DTSG01000027.1 GCA_012965455.1 Planctomycetaceae bacterium
CCTTGGATTTCACGATACTGAGTTTGCAATGGGCCAACGACTTTTTGCATGCGACCTTGCAAGACACTGTTGACGGCGGTTGCCAAGCGACGGCCATATGTTTTGGCAAGCTCGACCGTTCTCCGCGGCAAGGGGTTTTGATCGGCGCCGCAACCAGCCCAAAACATGGCGGTCACCCCAGGATTGGTTTCTGCTAGTGCTGTTTGAGCAAATCCTGGGTAATCACCGGACCATTGGGTAAATGAGAGAACGGTTGAGTGGCAGGCATAGCCAAACACGACGGTCTTTAATTTCAAATCCGCATCCCGAATGGCGAGCACTGGTACATCGTGATCGAACGGACCTTTTAGTTCACCAGCGAGGCGTAGTTGGGGCACATTTGCTTCGGTGTTGTTGCGGCGGTTCACAGCAACAGTACAATTCCCGTTGCCCCAAGTTAGCGATACGGGTTGCATGGTTTTGTATGCGGCGGCGACAACATCGATAAGCATTGTACGTAGTTGAATGGTATATTGCGTAATTCTAGCCGCTTCGGCTTCTGGCGCACGTAAATAATGCAGCGGTACAAGGTTATCACTTAACGCTGGACCGGTGTGAGTGTGAGAGGTAGCGATTGCAAACTGATCCCGATCCAGCCCGTGGTTTTTCTGTAAGGCCGCAGCGATTACTTTGGTAGATTCAGCCCCAATACCGATTAGGTCAGCGGTAATGAGAACCGCTTCACGGCCGTTAGAATCCCGTAAAACTAAAGCCTTCGCCCAGATGTCGGTCAACTTTCCATCTGCGGGAACAGTGCGTCCGCCGTAACCGGACATCCACATAAAATGGCTTGGCGTAATCTTAACTTTGGCCACGCCAGCTTCCCATTGCGTATTTTCTGTGGCGCCGCAGCTAAAGACAAACATGCTGGCTAACAGTATCGATAGGCAAAATCGCATAATCTTCTCACTTGATTCGATGGGTCATTAGTTCTTTGCGGGTATACAGCGTATCGCGCCATTTTATGCCACCACGGAGATAAAACAAAACAGTAGCACGAATTATTGTGAAAACAAACACGGCGATAATCCAAGGAAGAAACAGTGCGCAGATTGGGTTCACTCGAATACGCCACGCCATGACGGCCGACGAGACTAGCAGCAGCGCACAAACGATGCCGAGCAACATCTGGGGGGTGTCTTGTAAAACAAAGATACCGATGAATGGCCAGAGGAATACTAGGACTAAATTTAATACGGCGAGGGTCATTAGCCCCAAATTATATCCAACGCCGGCGTAGACGTTCTTATCTAAGCCCACGACGAGTTCAGAAATTGACTGATACCAAGGAACACTTATATCCTCGCGCGCTTGGAGAACGTGTTGACGAAAGCCTTGTCGCTTGATGATCTGCCCGATCATCAAATCATCAACCACTTCCATACTGATTTTGTGGTGTCCTTGAACTTGCTGATAGACCTCTTTGCGGATCAAATTGAATGCGCCTAAACCCAAAGATGCAGTACGGCGTGGATTGGCTACTTGCCATGCCCGATAGAACACCATAAAAACACGAAAAAAGAAAATCACGAACGCATCCAGCCATAGATTAGGCATCGGTACACTCGGAAACATTGTCAGATGGTCGACTCGGTATTGTTCGCTGTAGGCAACGGCGCGACGCAAGCAGAGGGGGTCAAAGGAGACATCAGCATCGGTAAAAAGTAGGTAGTCTGTTTGTGACGCGTCTGAGCCGAGTTGCAAAGCGTGGTTTTTACCGAGCCAACCGGAGGGTAATTCCTCGACGTGGACAACTTGCAGTCGTCGATCACCATGAGCTAATCGATCTAAGATAGCGCCAGTGTTGTCGGTCGAGCGATCATTGACTGCTGTGAACCGCAGGTTTGGGTAATCTAATTCCAACATCGACTGAATGGCTGGTTCGATGTCACGTTCTTCATTGCGCGCGGCTACGACAATGGCAACGCTTGGCCACAGTGCGCCATCAGGAATGCATTGGTCGCGTAACTGCGGTAAAGATGATAACGAGTAATGCGCTAGGCCTTCGAATATTGTGATGGCTAGTACGTGCAACGCTGTGATCCAAATCAGCCATTCAAATTCCATGACTAGTACTTTCGATCAAACAAGTTGTGATTCGATTTCCCGTAGATAGCGAATGCTGTCACTGGCTAAAGTTTCTACTCCCGGTTCGTAATCAAATACTTCGACACTGACCCAGCCGTTGTAGTTGGTATCCTGGAGTGCTTGCATTATTGGTAAGAAATCAACAGCGCCCATACCCGGTCCCCGCAGATTTTCATCGTTAGCATGAAAATGGGCGGTAATATCCGCATGTTTACGGATAATGCCATCGACAGGTTCACCCATCGAGCACATTGCTTTCACGTCTAAGTGCAATTGCACATTTTCGGCAGCAACACGAGAGCACAGGTCGGCACCTTGATCGGCGGTTAGCAAAAAATCACCTTCTAATGGCGATAAGGGCTCAACGGCAATAATAACATTGAGTTCGTCTAAGATCGGTACGACTTGCTGCAAAACATCAGCGGCATAATTAAGTGCAGTATCGTGATCGATGCCCGGCAGTAAATTCCGTTGTTGCGGAGATCCAAGTACCATTACGTATCCGCCCAAGTCGCTACACAGCCTTGCTAACTCGGCTAGATACTCAGCAGTCTGTCGACGGACATCTGCGTCGGGGCTCGTTAAATAGAGTCCCTCGGTTTTAGCGAGGAGCCAATGCAAGCCGATGATTTCCAGTTCATGATCGTCTGCAAGTTGCCGAACGCTAGCTCTGCGGGCGGCTGAAATATCGAACACATTTTCTTCGATAGTAAATGGAGCAAATTCCAGTGCGTCATAGCCAAAATTTTTGGCAGCGGCGAACGCTTTTTCAAAAGGCCATTCTTGAAAGGTCTCATTGCAAATGGCGTACTTCATACGTCAAGCCCTGGTAACGATGGTTGGTCTGTGTTCACTGGTGTTTTCTTTTTGGGTTTGCTGCCTAATTGGCGACCGTTGGCGGTTGCAGGAGCACTAATTTGTGGTTCAGGTGCTCCGTCTAAATCGTCACCGGGCGTGATTTGCTGGAGTCGATTTTCGACAGCATCAATATATTGTTCTGATAATTCAAAACCCAAGTAATCACGTTGTAGCTTTTTAGCGACTGCTAGTGTGGTGCCACTGCCTGTGAACGGATCCATTACCAATTCGCCTGGATCGCTTGATGCGCGGATGATGCGGCCAAGTAACTGCTCGGGCATTTGACAACCGTGCACACCTAAGCGCTCTTTAAAGGTTCCAGCGACTCGAGGGAAATACCACGTATCGTCATCTGCTGTGAAGCCGGTGGGTAAATCTTGTGGCCGCAGGACCCATGTGTCATCAGGCAAACGGCCCTTGGGATTTGCTCGCTTGTCGCCGTAGACTAACTGTCGAGCGGATGGCACGCGTATTTCGGAAGTGTTAAAGGTGAACTGTTTGGAGTCTTTGACCATATGAAACAAATGAGCGTGCGAGCGATTGAATTTGCGCTTGCAGTTCACGCCGAACGTGTAATACCAAATAACCCAACTGCGGCAGGTTAAGCCAAATTCCCGCTGCATCAAGACTTTCATCTCAGCGGCATATTCGTCGCCAATAGCGAGCCAGAATGTGCCGTTGTCTTTGAGGACCCGTACGACCTGCTCAATCCAGCGGCTTGTCCACTTCAAATAATCGTCCGATTCGAGATTGTCTTGGTAAACATCATAGTCATAACCAATATTGAACGGTGGATCTGCGAACACGAGATCAACACTACCCGTTGCTAAGCTCTGCATGCCCTCGATGCAATCGATGTTATGAACATTGTTGATAGCAGCGGACACACGGCCCCCTTAGTAAAAAGAAAGGTGGAACTGGCAAGACTGTAGGTATTGTACACCAAACGAGTGCCAATCCAATCATGGAGTGTCGCGGCTTTTTTATTGCGAGACATTCGTGAGGGGGATGCCGCTTTCCATGATGACTGAATCATCACGATGGACACCTGGTTCAACGATGCCACGGTCGCTGACGTAATAGTGATCTCCCAGTCCGACAGATTGTGTTCCACGCACGAAAGCAACATGCCCGTTTTCAAAGAGAATGTTTTGCCCCAGACCACCGTGGTTCATGCTGTAGCGCTGGCTGGATTGGCCGCTGGGGCGATCCGCAATGAGAGCAAAATTTGGTCGCTGTTGATTACGAATTGCTCGAATACGACCACCCGCTTGGTAACCAACACTGTAGCCATATGTACCTCCCATGCGTTGCTGCAGGGCAGTTAGATCTTCGACGCGGGCGTTCGCCACGGTTTGCTTAGTCGGAATTCCTTGTTGCCGCCAAGCAATGGATTCGGCTGCCGCTGGACAATAGAAATAGCCTTCGTCGGTAACATAGCCTTGTTCAAGTAAAATCGGAGCGTATGCGCCTGAGGTTGCAAAAGCGAAATTATGGGTGACGGTTGGAAATTCACCTTCGTGGGTAATGCTGTACTGGCTGAAACCCGCGTAGAGGTTTTGTAGGTTGTTTTGGCATTGTCGCAGCTCTGCAGCAAAGCGACTGTTAAAGAGCGCGGGTGAAAGTAACATCAGCAAGCTCGCCGCCACAATGCCCGTTACAAAGATGTCCATTGGCCGCCACGATCGCCGTGAACTGGTGACAAGTTGTTTGCTGGTAAACGCCGGTTGAGCCATTTCGATGGTTGACCCTACTTTGTGAGCATCGACTTGGTCAAACACATATTCGAGTGTTTGGTTGTACAGATCGGAAGGGGGTTCACAGTGACGATACGATTCGAGGGGCAGCAGGCTCCGGCGAATTAAATCCACTTGTGATTGCAATTCGGTATCGCTACGCATCAAATCCTCGATGCGTTGGTGTTCTTGGGCATCTAAAGCACCCATCACAAATCCAATAATGTCTACGTTCATATCTTATTGCTCATTCATCGTACGCGACCAAACTTCGTTTAACTTTACAACAGCCGCATGTAATCGACTTTTTACAGTCCCCACGGGGACGCCTAATATGTCTGCTGCTTCACGATACTTCATGCCTTGGTAATAAACCAAATCAATCACGCCTCGCATTTGTGTTGACAATTCGCTAACCGCTTGTTGAACCCATTGCCCGCGTTCGAGTTGAGCAACATGTTCTAGTGGATCCCCATCGTTTCCTTCAAGCAGATTAATTAACGAACCAATATCAACACTGTCTTGTGATTTGTTAGTTTGATCCAAACTCACCATGCGATGGCGTTTTTGCCGCCGCTGGGCATCAATCGCTTGATTGGTTGCAACAGTGTACAACCAAGGACGAAAACGGCGACTGTCATCAAAACGGTCGCACTTCAAATGGACCTGCAAAAACGTTGCTTGAAAAACGTCTTCCGCCATTTCCGCATTGCCAACGTACCGCCGCAAATAACTATAAAGCTCTCGTTCGTATCTGCGAACCAATTGCGCAAACAGGTTTCGACAACCGTCTTTTTTATAACGAGCCATTATTTGCTCGTCAGTAAGTTCATTCCCCATAGTGGGCGACACCGGTGTTATTTGCATGATGGCTAGTTAACTTTACGCATGATAGCGTAAGGGGGTTCATTCACCGGCAAGAAAAAGCTAAAACCGCGGGCGAGCGGATGTTTTTATCGTAAATCGTACCGATTTTAGCGGCTGATAACGCCCCAGCTACGATCCACGGCGATAGATTTCGAATGAATATTCGTGGTCGTTTTTCTCATCCGCCGAGTGGCGTTCGCTACTTTCACATTCCCAGGCCGACCAGTCGATG
>DTSG01000028.1 GCA_012965455.1 Planctomycetaceae bacterium
CTATCATTACCACACAAGGACGTCTACTCAGCGGGTACATCACCTATCAAGACGATCGTAACTGTTGCAGCGCGAAGGATGAGATGTCCGCTTTATCAATAACATCCGTTTCCATAGCGGTCAGCATTTGCTTTACATATTCCTGGCGTGTCACCAACACATCGATTGCCGCTTGTTTGGCGGCGTCAGAATATTCGGCGTACTTCTGCAGCAAAACACTCGGCGTCGTTTCGTCATTCCGATTAATCAACGCCTGCAACGCCGCCAGACGCAAACCTTCGGAATCGCCGGCCGCATTTCCTTGTTGCACCAGCGAGTGCAGCAACTCGACCGTAACCGCATCCGGCACCTGCAATAATGACTCCAGTGCGTATACCCGCTTTGCTATAAGCAACGTGTCATTGTCGACCAACGCCCGCAACGCTGCGATAGATTGTCTATCGCCAAATAGAGTAGATAACTGCGCGACCAAGAGTTGCGAGTTCTGGGTCCCGTCGCGGGCCACCTGTGCCATCATTGTTTTCCAAGCCTGGGGCATGGGTTGAGCTCCGTGCTTGGTTATTGATGACAACAACCCCCGCAACATATGCTTTCTAATCGTTCCGTTAGGTGCACCTAGGATCGTATCGACGACATCATCGAGATGCGGGCGTGCCGCATCCGCTGCCCGTCGCACGACATATTGCGACAACAAGGGATTTTCCGAGGTTTTGGCGTATTTGAGGAACGCCGTGCGGTTCAACTCAATCATTGGCTCCAACGCGTACCAAATCATCAACGTCAAGAATCGATCGTCGATGTGGTCGTCCTGAGATAGCAAGCCGGACAAAATAGGTGCTCTATCCTCCAAAGCAAACCGTTGAACAGCGCTTGCCAGGGCAAGTCGCACTGTTGGCTTTGACTCACTGCGTGCCAGCTTCGCCAATTCGGCGTGCGTATCGGAAAGCGTGGGACCCATTTCCGCCAGCAACCGAACGGCCCAACGTCTCACATGCTCGTCCTCGGAAGATAGTTGGCGAACCAATTCCTGTTCACTTAGTCCGCCAACAAGTTTGAGGGTCCACATAGCGCGTAGGCGTTGAACGCTCGAACTGGACGACAATTCAAACTGTTTGGTTAACAATCCTTGAACATCACGCATGTCCTGTCCAGCGACGTGTCGCTCGTGTAATATCCGCCGAGCGTGCCGCACCAGCCATTCATTGGTTGCCACATGTAACTCGCCCAATTCTAGATTGGTCATCTTTTGCAAATTGCCTTGGAAGGGCTGAGGGGTACCATAGGAAATTCGGTATATGCGACCACTAGATCGATGACTGCCATCGCTGTCGTGGCATTCGCCAAAATCATGCCAATCCGATACAAACACAGCGCCAGCGGGACCGTATTTAATTGAGAGCCCACGGAACCAAGGATCATTGCCAAACAAAAAATCGTCGGCATGTTCCGCTACGTACGTCGAATCGTGTGGCACGAGTACGTCGCTATTGACTCGGTTGCCATGTAAATTATTAGTGAACAATGCGCCGCGGTACTTCGCTGGCCAATTATCGCCCAGATAAACCATCGCACCGCAATGCGCATGTCCGCCACCAGCGACGCTGTGTAATTCAGTAGATTCACGCGAACTTGTCCAAGCCCCGCCTCCCCAATGCAGGTGGTTAGCATTGGACTGGATGCGTTCATAGACGTATTGATAATCGCCTTCGGTCGCCCGCCGCTGGCAATACATTCCAGGCACAATGTGCCATAAATGTCCGATTACGGTATTGGTCGTAAATAGATCGCCGTATTGATTAAAATCCGCCCCCCAAGGGTTTACCATCCCATCCGCAATTACTTCAAACTCATGCGATAGGGGATCCATCCGCCACAGTCCGCGCGTCATGACGGTTCGTTGCTTGTCACCACTTTGAGGCTTACCGATTTTGGATTTTTGCGCCAAGCCAATAGCACCATAGAGCCAACCGTCTGGGCCCCAATGAAAATTATTGAGCACGTTATTGGACGAAATCTGAAATCCATCTAGCACAGTAACTGGCGGCCCATCCGGAACGTCGTCGGCGTTTCTGTCTGCGATGAAAATCAACTCCGGAGTATTACCTAACCAGACTCCGCCATGCCCTACCGCAATCGCGGATAGATAACGGCCCTTGTCCCAGAATACTTTACGCGTATCAAAGGATCCGTCGTTATCAGTGTCTTCAAAAATTAAGACGCGATCGGATTGATTATCTTTATCCCAAACTGGATGGGCGTAGTTCTCGACGACCCACAAGCGACCGCGATCATCGAAATCAAATGCAATCGGTCGTCGCAAATCAGGTTCACCAGCAAATAGTGTGACATTAAAACCTTTGGGAACGGTGATCTTCTGCAGTGACTGTTGCGGCGTCAGTGAAATATCCGCAGGGTTTTGCGTATTCGTGACTCCGGCAGGCAACTCATCGGCAACGCACAAACGATTCGATAATTCATGAGCGATAACCAACACGAGTAGACATTGGCAGATCATTGTTAGATTAGATTTCATAAGCGTATTCTAACATTAATACATAGCTGGGGAAACTTCCCTGCTGTTTCGTCACGAAAACCCCGCTCGAGCGGAATCTCTGGGTGCGCATTGGTGATAATTAGTGGGCTAAGTTAACTCGCAAAACCGCAACGCTGACTGCCACCTACAGCTATAATTAATTCTTTATCTACTGAACAACAACTGCTAAGCATGAACGACACAAGCAACAATTCACCGCTAACAATTGACATCGACTTAGACGCAGACGGCATACATTTTGGCAACCTCAAGGTGCCACAATCCACGAATAGCGCCGGCTGGGCCCAATACTACATCCCCATTGTGGTTATCAAAAACGGTAACGGCCCAACCGCCTTCTTATCCGGCGGTAACCATGGGGACGAGTACGAGGGTCAGGTCGCTCTGATGAACCTCGCGCGGAGCATTGACATTGAAAACGTGCGCGGCCGTATTATTTTGATCCCCATGCTCAATAAACCCGCCGCGATAGCCGGTACGCGATTATCGCCTATCGACGGCAAAAACATGAACCGGGCTTTCCCCGGATCTGCCGACGACGACATCACCGGACAAATTGCCCACTATGTTGCCCACAACATTATTCCACTAGCAGATCTCGTCGTTGACATTCATTCTGGCGGGAGCTCAATGCACTTCCTCCCTTCGGTCAACATGCACGAACTCGCCGATAAAGAGCAAATGCGATCCATGCTGGAAGCGGGCCAAGCGGCCGGCGCACCCTATGTATTTCTTTACGCTGACGTCGCTGGCAGTGGTCTGCTACCCTCGTACGCAGAAGGACTCGGGAAAATTACCCTCGGTACAGAGATGGGAAGCAAATCACAGTTCGGCAAAGAAACCCTCGCCACGACCCGCGACTGCATTCACAATCTACTTGTCTGGGTTGGCATTTTAGACGAACCGAGCATCACTCTTTCCAATGAGCCACCGGTAGTTGTCAAAGGCACTGATACTCGCGACTATGTCATGGCACCGTGCAGCGGTATTCTCGAACCCTTTGTTGAATTAGGAGATACCGTGACTGCCGGCGAGGTGATCGCACAAATTCATAACCCCGAAGATATTTCCGCGGCTGCCACTGAAGTACGAGTGGAGACAGACGGAATGATCATGTGTCGACGCAGCAATCCATTGACTAGCCAAGGCGAAGTTGTCGTGACGCTTGTCCGCGAAGTTCAAGAATAGGAAACACTTCCAAATTCCTACAATATATAATTCAATTTGGTATAATCCAATCAACCTAAATCCCACCTACCATTAAAGGACGATGATATGTGCATTTCCGAAACAACGGGCAATCTACTCGAATCCTGTCAACACACCGGTATCGAAACCACACCAGCAACTCAATCGCTAACGGTTGGGCGACGTGCTTTCCTAGGCGGCCTCGCAACAATCGGAATCGCCAGTAGCATCGCGTCGCAGAGCCAAGCCTTTGACGAACCGGCGGCCACAGATGCCGCTCCGGCACAACCAGCCGAAGCACTCATCAAAGAACTGTATGCATCGCTGTCTGCTGAGCAACGAAACCAAAATGTGTATGCCTACAATCAAAAAGCCGATGGCAAACTTACACGCCACGGAATGTATAACGCACCGTATGGTGGCAAGAAAATTGGTGATCAATACAGCAAGTCGCAGCAAGAACTGATCGACCGAATCCTAAAAGCCATGACCCGCGATGAAGAAGGCTATATCAAAATTACACGTGGCGGTCGCTTTGACGGCAGTAACAATCTACAGGGCTGTGGCGCATCCTTTTTCGGCAATGCTACGGATGAAAACAAATTTTGTTTCATGTTCACCTCGCACCACCTGACAATCCGTTGTGATGGAAACTCAGCGCCGGGCGCAGCCTTCGCCGGACCGCTTTATTATGGTCACTCAGCTGACGGCTACTCAACGGGTAACGTGTACCATTATCAAACGCAACAAGTCCACGAGTTTTATGATGCGTTGGATACCAATCAACGGAAACTCGGTCTCACCAAGGGCAGCCCCGGCGAACAGGCTCAATCAATAAGGTTCCGTCAAAACACTGCGAACATACCTGGTATCGGAGTGGACCAATTGTCATCTGATCAAAAGGAACTGATGCAAGCGGTTATGCAAAGTGTCTTATCACCATATCGCCAAGAAGACGCTGACGAAGTGATGGAGATCATCAAGCACAACGGCGGCATGGATAAACTGCGACTGGCGTTCTACAAAGATTCCGAGACAACGGATTCTCTGCGATGGCACTTCTGGCGAATCGAAGGTCCTGGTCTCGTGTGGAACTACCGAGCACTACCGCACGTCCACACCTTCGTGAATATCGCAAAAGTGTAACGCCATTAGCGGTATTATTTCGCGGTCCACGAAGAACACATAGCATCCTTGGCTGTCCTAGTCAGCTTTTTGATTGCCAGCTCTCGTCGCAGGGCATCGCCATGTGAGGCGGCCGTTTCCTGATAGACCAGCACTACAGGTAGGCGCACGCGAGTGTACTTTGAGGCGACGGCGTCGTTATGCTGTTTGCAGCGCCGCTCGATATCCTTGGTGATTCCGGTATAGAGCGTGTTATCAGCGCAACGCAATATATAGATAAACCAATCTTCTACCGATTCCGCCACCGATTAACCCAACTTCCATCCTGCACGGTATTCCCGATGGACAAACTGATCCGCATTGGGGCAGTTTGTGGCTTTCATCGTCTGGGCGTCCCAGATCAATTTCTGGCCAGCGCGATAGGCGACATTGCCCAGATGATTCGCTTCGGTCAACCAGCCGGCATACTCAAAATTGCAGGTCGTTGGATCGCCTGTTTTACAAGCGTGAATCCATTCGGCATGATGCCCGCGTGAAGCGGGAATCGATTTTTCAGGGCGAGTATAGTCTGCAAATTCGTCCGTCGGCAGTAACAGGTGCTTACCGTAGTCGGACAACAACATTCCCTTGCTTCCCACAAATAACATTCCGCTGCCCCACTGAGGTATCTTTTTATCGATCCACAATTGCGGTTTATAGGTTCCTTGATACCACTTTAGCGTGGTTGCTGGCTGCTCGCCTTGCTGTTCATATGTGTAAGTCGCCGTCATCGATGCTGGTGCAATCTCTCGATGTACCGCTGGTCCAGTAGCTTCGATCGTCGTGGGAGCTTTCAGTTTCAATGCCCAAAATGGCAAGTCAACAAAGTGACTACCGAGGTCGGACATTGTACCGTTGCCAAAATCCCACCAGCGATACCATTTAGGACCAGGGAAGTAGACGTTATTGAAC
>DTSG01000029.1 GCA_012965455.1 Planctomycetaceae bacterium
CACCCGCTTGAGCTGCTAATTGAACATTGTCGGGGATGTCGAGATGATCTTTGATACCAACTTGGCCTCCCATGACTACAAAACCTCCTGTCGTTGCACTGCCGGCAATTGCTGTTTGGGCACACAGAATATTGTGTTTTCCGACCTGAACATTATGAGCAATTTGGACAAGATTATCGATTTTGGTGCCGGCGCCAATACGCGTCACCCCAAAGGTCCCGCGGTCAATCGCAGCATTCGCTCCAATCTCGACACTATCCTCCAAAACAACGCAACCATATTGCACATTCAATGTATGTCCAGTCGCATCCGACTCGTAGCCAAACCCATAAGCTCCAAGTACCGCTCCGGCATGAATGATACAGCGGTCACCAACTATCGTGTTTTCATACAGTACTACATTTGGAAAGATCGTCGTCCCTGAACCGATCGTGGAGCCATCTAAAATAACAACGTTTTGCAGAACAACCGTATTGGCCCCCACCACAACATCTTCCCCAATCACAACCCCAGCACTGATCGTTGCAGATTCGTCAATCATGGCAGTCTCATGAACAACTGCCTGCTCGTGTATTCCGACCGGCGGTGGCGCCATCATACGACGAAAATGTCGTACGATATTAGCAAAACACTCCAGTGGTGACTCAACTCGGATAACGGGCAGATCGCACGCTGGAAAATCAAGACTGACAATGGCAGCTTCAGCCTTACTTGCAAGTAACGCATCTAAGTGTTTGGCCGATTCAGCTAGCGTCAGATATCCAGCCTCGGATTCGCGCAGCGTACCCGCATTTGTGATGCGAATCGCAGGATCTCCGTCAAGCATTGCTCCCAATTGAGATGCAATTTCCCCCAATGTCAATTCCATGAAAATCGGAATCCTTCCCGGTCCTTCACCTAGTCACTCTAGATTTGTCAATCAACGACCATTATCGTAGATTCTATAGCGAAAAAACTCAAGCTCGGATTACCGCCACCGACATATACTAAACGCCGCCACGATCGGAACAACTATTTGCCAGTATAGTTTGACGAGCTGCGTTACTGAATCCATAAACGAAAGACGTCATTGGATACGATAAACACCATAAAGCCTAATAACGCAAACAAGAAGATCATCGACAGTGATCCCTGAATTCGATCGCTGACTGGCTTTCGACGTATCAACTCAATTGTTAGAAAAACAAAATGCCCACCATCGAGGATTGGAATGGGCAGAAAGTTGATGATTGCCAAGTTTGCGCTGAGCATGGTTAGAAACAACAGTAATCGAGTGACATCGACAGCCGCTTCATCCTTGGCAACTTTGATGATCATCACAGGACCACCAAGGTCGGAAATAGAAGCTTTGCCTCCGGCGATCCAACCAATGGTTTGACCAACTCGACTCATATCTTGCCCAGTACGGTGGATCCCCAACTGCAAGGCTTCACCCCACCCGCTCGCTTGATGCACTCTTTCCAATGGAGCAAACATAATTCCGCGTTCCCAACTAAAGTTCTCGGTGGAATCTTGCCACTCTGGAATCACGGCGGTTTGTTGATC
>DTSG01000030.1 GCA_012965455.1 Planctomycetaceae bacterium
GGCATGCCGTGGTCGCTGGTGACCACGACGATGGTGTTGTCCAGTTGACCGGATTTTTCCAGGGTCTGGATTGCACGGGCGACCATCTTGTCGAAATGTTCGATTTCCACGAAGTAATCAAGGAGGTCATTTCTCACAACCGGATGGTCGGGAAAGATCGGCGGTACGATTACCTTGGCGGGATCCTTTCCCGTCCGTTGCCCTGCGCCTTTGTCGAAACCGCGATGCGGTTCGTGCGTCCCCAGCCAAAAACAGAAAGGCTGATCCTGGGAAACTTGAGCAAGGAAGTCATCAAAGTTGGCCGCATAATCCTTGTTGGTCATCCCTTTAAAGGAAGGTTTCAGCTTGCGGCTATTGAATTCCGTGCCAGCCGGGTTGACCGTTCGACCTCCCGGTTCAAGTCGTCCGGGGCTCCATCCCTTGCCGGTGAACCCAACGGCATAACCTGCGTCTTGCAGCAGTTCTGTGTAGGTGGTGAATTTAGCAGGCAACGTGCTGTGGATGTTCGCTGCTTCTTCCAGTCGCCATATATGTTGTCCGGTCAAAATAGCGCTACGTGAGGGCCCGCATGTGGGTGCATCGCAAAATGCGGCGGTAAAGCGTATGCCTTCGCGGGCAATTCGGTCAAAAGCGGGTGTCTTGACCTGAGGTTCACCGTTAGCGCCGGTGTGCGCGTAACTTTGATCGTCTGAAATACAGAACAGGATGTTGGGCCGTTTTGCCACTGGAACCGACGTAAACGCTACGACTGAATAACCGTTGCGTTGGTCAGCGATTGCAGGGTCCTTGTCAGTCTCAGTTCTGTTGCTGTCGGGATGCGAACCCGCGCCCATGGTCAGGACTAACAGCAGGCAGACCATTATTTGTTTCATGGTAATCTCTGGTTAAAAAATCGCGGCGTTTCTGGTAGTTCAGGGATTCCGATAAACCTGCAATAATTACCGAACAATCTCGATATGATCCTCCGCGATGTGTACTGCTTTGCCGTCTCGCAGCGTTGCCCGGACAGTAATGGGCATGTTCCAGTCTATGTCCGAAACGTTTTTGAATTTCAACTCCAAAACCCCTTTCGTTTCCGCGGGAGGCAAGGTAATTGATTCAGCATTAATCCCGTGTAAGTGATTGGGTACCACCAGCTCGATCACCGCCTTGCCACTCAATGTTCCTCTATTGAGTCGGACGGGTACGTGTAAAGAACCGTTGTCTTGGACACTTGCCGTTTGAACTTCCGCATCGACAAACATTAGACGCGGGGCCACCAGACAGACGATTTGATCAGCCTGCTCCTGAGATGAGTAACTCACGGTATGGCGACTGCCGTCATGATCTGTCACCTCGGCAACCCCCATTACACAGCTTCTGCAAGTTCTTCCCACTTGCATCCACGGAGGTAACTGGATCTGAAACACAAATTCAGTGTCTTTCGGGGGCACCACTAATAGGCGTCCCGTGACGCCCTGCAAGTGGCGAGCTTGGGTATCGGCCAACATGATTTCAATCGGCCCTTTAAATTCACCTCGATCAATAAAAAACTTTCTCGTATAGCTCGATCCACGGTTCGCATATTCGGAATTATAGATACCCCATACCTTAAACGGTGTTGGCAGACCGACAGCAAGTTTCAGAGTGTCAAAAACCGTTTCGGTATCGCCCGTTGGCTTCCATGTGGCGACTACAGGTGTCACAGTCGTGCTCGCTTGAGTATTTGGTTCGCCCTCCACAACTGCGGTCCCGATCACCTTCAGTTCGACTCGTTGGATAAGCGCTTGGTCATCACACTTAAGTGTCAATTCCACCTCCGACTTGTCCTTGGCTATTTTCAGGCCATCGGCGGTAATGCCCTTGGGTAATCCCTCTACTGTGAGATCGATAGCCTCCTTAAATTCACCCCGTCGATCGGCCTTTATTTTCAACTTCACTATTTGCTCACGCATGATCGTCAGACTGTTCTCTGGCATTGAAAGAGTAAAGGAAGGGGCGTGTTGGACCGGAACATCCACAACTAGCCGGTAAGCGTAGTTTTTACCACTGCGACCACCAACGGTATCGGCCACCGTGACGTAGTAATCACCATCTTCCTTAAAGGACATCAGCAAAGATGAATCCGTATTTCCATTAGTAATATCATCATGTTGTTTCAGTAAATTGCCATCCTTGTCATAAATGGCGATTATCGAATCTAATCGTGAACCAAGTCTTGCGGCACGCAGGTCAAAGAGCAGATTGTCTCCTTGGCGGGCGGAAAACCACCATTTGTCAACTTCATCTGCTTGCAAGATCCGACCATTAAAAACTGCGGGCGTTGCTAGGACGTCTTTAGCCGTTTCTGTGCTCTCGATGAATTCCCTGAGATGACTGATCTCAAAGCTCAGCGACCCTGCCTGGTAATCTTGAAAAACAAACGGGTGTTTATAACTACCTATGGTCGTGTTTGGACTTCCGTCGCCGTGCAGGTGCTGTGGTAGTTTTATTGAAATGGCGTCGTGGGGAACATTCTGCCCTAGCAGTTCCGGTTTAATGGTCGTACCCGCTTGGCCACCGAGCGGAAATGCATGGTCGATCAGCGTTTGATCGGTAATAGTAAGGCGATAAACATAATTCTGCAAACCACCAAACTTAATGTCATGAATTCGAACTTGGTGAACTCCTGACTGATTCGCGACAAACCTTATCCGCGAGTCGTTTCCATAGAAATCTATGTTCTCGGCATGTTGTCGTCCGTTCGGATCACGGATTTCTAGTCTTGAATCCAGCGGTAGGCCCAGTCGTGCTGACATAACTTCACACGTATAAGACTGTCCGGCAACCGCTTGAAATTGCCACACATCTACATCTTCGCGAGGGAAAATACGACCGTTAATTGTAAGCGGTAGTTGCACGTCGACCGGAATTGGATCGCCGTCGATCTCATGCTCTACGATTTCTGGCAAATTCCCAACTATAAATTTCATAGCGGGGGTGATTCCTTGGCTTGTCGAGACTCGCCAATAATGAAATCCCAACGGCGCATCTGGATCAACGGTCAATGTGCCACCCGTGTCCTTAGGGTAATCCTCTTTTGCCTGAGACGCGGGCATAGGGATCACAGGGCCTTCAAACCAATCCGTCTTTTGCAGTGGCGTGATCTGAGCTGGCCCTTTAACTCCGACTCCCAACATCTCAAAATCAGCCTGCGCAAATAGGTAATAGCCCCCGACACGAAAATCTACGGTACTTCCTCGTTGCCCACCAGCTGGAAAGATATATGCCACACCAGGTGGTTCGGCCAGCAGCGGTTTTTCCACAGCAACACCAACTAACAGCATTATTACAGTCAATGATCGTAAGCTGAGCATAGCTTCAGTCTCATTTACAGGTAGAGGGTTAAAACAGTCCCGGGATTACTTTTCCATCTCCAGGCACGATAGGAATTGGGCGGCCATCGGGCGTGTAAAATACCTGTTCCTGACTAATTCCTAAGCCGCGATAGATAGTCGCCATCAGATCTGCTGGACCATAAGGCGTCGTTGCCGGCCGTTCCGCCCGTTCATCGGAGGCTCCGATTATTCGGCCGCCCTGAATGCCGCCGCCGGCTAGGGCGATTGTTGTACTGGGACCCCAATGATCCCTTCCGGCATCTTTGTTAATCCGGGGAGTACGACCAAATTCCCCGGTAACCAACACCATCGTGGATTCCAGCATTCCTTGGTTATCCAGATCTCCCAAGAGGCCGGACATCGCGCCGTCGAGTTGCGGCAGCAGTTCATTGCGCAGCACATGGAAGTTATTGTAATGTGTATCCCAATCAATATGATCAATGAGCACACATCGCACTCCGGCCTGAACCAGACGTCTGGCCATCAGGCAAGATTGGCCCAAGGAGTTTCTTCCATACTGATCGCGCAATTGTGATGTTTCCTGTTCAATATCAAACGCGTGTTTTGTGGCTGCGGACGTCATTAGATCAAATGCTTTTTGTTGAAATGTATTCATCGACTTTGCATTTTGGTTGGCTCGAGTTTCCACGGATCCTTGATACCGATTGATGCGCTGCAGCAGCGAGTGACGATTGTGTAGGCGATTGGAAGATACTGTAACCGGCGGTACTAAATCGGGCACTTTGAAATCAGGTGCATTAGGATCTGCGGCAACGACAAATGGAGCCGCTGTGGGTCCGAGGAAACTGGAACCGGCACTGTTATGCATTTTGGGCAAACAGACATAAGGTGGCACGGAACCTCGTGGACCCTGCTCTTTGGAAATAATAGATCCCAGGCATGGTTTTTGATTATTGGGTTTAAGGCCACCATTAAAACCCGCTCCCGGCTTATACCCGGTCAACATCGCATGATCAGCACTACCATGGTTTGAGTCACCGTGACCAAAGGACCGTACCAACGAAAACTTGTCCTGGTGTTTGGCTATCTGCGGTAAGTGTTCACAAATCTGAATCCCTGGTACGGCCGTCGAAATGGGGGAAAATTCACCTCTAAATTCCGTGGGGGCTTCGGGTTTCATGTCCCATGTATCAATCGTCGACAAACCACCCTGCAGAAATACGACGATCAGTGATACATCCTTGGTAGTGCGATTCTGACTATGCCCCACAGCTTGGCTTTGCAACAACTGTGGCAATGAGACTCCCATCCCAAATGCGCCTGCTGCTCCCAACTGCAGAAAATTACGACGTTTTATTCCATCACAAAACCGACTTGGATTTTTCATTGGTTAGTCCTTTACTTCAATCACATCGCCCTGCGAATTGCGTTAGTGGTTAAACAAGAATTCTAGCGAATTTAACATGCTCCAGGCAATGTCTTCTAAGCTTTGCCGCCTATTACTACCTTGCTCCATATATTGAACCGCTGTCGAGATTTCCTGTTTATCTCCATAGCGATTAAAAAATGTTAGATACAATCGTTGAATCGCTATGTCATTATCTTCATATTCACTTGCTATTTGTCGGATCGTTCCCGCCTCATGGGATAATTTGTTTTCGATCCCTGGTGAATTCAGGATGTGTAACACTTGACCTACCGTTGGTTCAGATATTCTTTCACACTCGCAAGCCGTCGCTCGCACGGGACGACCAAATGTCTCTAAAAAGTAATGCGGTACTGAACTATCCCACAAATCGATAGCGCGGCTTCCAACCGGTACACCTTGAAACTTTTCCTCTACGCCGGTCGTTTGGCAGATGGCATCGAGCATCACTTCCGCCTCGAGTTGTTTGAACAGAAAGCGAGAATAGTTTTGTTCATCTCGCTCGTTTGTCTCATTAACTGCTGAACTTCGCTGGTATGCATCGCTGAGAATGATGGACTTCAATAATTGCCGGAAATCAAACTCCGAGTCGGTGAAGGATCCTGTCAGCACCGCCAGTAGTTCTGGATTTGTAGGTGGATTGGTCAGTCGCACATCATCAACCGGTTCAATGATTCCACGACCCATTAAATGTGCCCAGCTGCGGTTTGCAATATTACTGGCAAACCAGGGATTCTCCGGAGCCGTTAACCAGTTGGCCAGTTCATCACGCCGATCCTCAGCTGAATTCACTGCCGGCATTTGGGTGCCTAATGCAAAGGCCTGGATCGTGGCACCGGTACGCGGGTGTTTGGTAACGGGATTGCCTTGTGCAATTAACATCTCTCCCCGCGCTGACTGCTTATAACCAACTTGAGCAAAGAAAGCACGCATCCCAAAAAAGTCCGTTTGTTCCCAACGGTCAAAGGGGTGGTGATGACATTCTGCGCATTCAATCCTGATTCCTAACAGCACCTGGCTCATGGTGCTGGCCATCCGATTAGGTGACTTAACCGCTTTATAG
>DTSG01000031.1:0-1281 GCA_012965455.1 Planctomycetaceae bacterium
GAGCTTATTCTACAGAATCTTTAGAACTGCTGAGTCGTGTGGTATGTAGGGATAACAAGTGATTGCTCTCGAAGCCTAATGGATTTCTCGTTAGGATTGCGTTTTATTGTTCGCTTGATTTGTGTGAAAGTGTATCAAAATGGCTCAAATAGCCGACGATTTTCGAATAGATTTAGACAGTTTTAAAGGCCCGATGGATCTATTGTTATATCTAGTGCGCAAGCATGAAGTTGCTGTCGTGGATCTTCCTGTTGCCGACGTTCTCGAACAGTACCTTGAATTCCTTGAAATAATTGAACAGCTAGACATCAACGCAGTCGGCGATTTTCTAGATTTGGCAAGCACTTTGACTGAGATAAAATCGCGGATGGTACTACCGCGGATGGAAGAACCTGAGGAAGAAATTGAAGATCCACGCGACGAGTTAGTCCAGCGGTTACTGGAATACAAGACGTTCAGGGATGCAGCGGCCGTACTAGAAGATCAATCACGAGTCTGGCAGAAACATCACATCCGTCAGACTAATGATTTACCCACGCGGAAAGTGAATGTTGCACAGCAACCGATTCAAGATGTTGAATTATGGGATCTTGTTAGCGCGATGGGCCGGATTCTCAAAGACATTGAAGTGGAAAAACCAGAGACGATTGTCTTTGATGACACACCGATGTACGTCTATTTGACACAAATGCATCGGCGGATTGTTCGCGACGGTCATGTTAGCCTCTCGGATTTCTTTCAAATGGGAATGCACAAATCGGCGGTGATAGGGATGTTCCTTTCGATTTTAGAATTAGTGCGTCATCATGGAGTAGATGCTCATCAAATTGGTGTCGGAGGTGACATTTGGCTGAAGCGCGGTGAGATGTTCCGAGACGATATTGACTTATCAAACGTGGATCAATATGACGGCAAACAAGCCGTTTCTGAAGATCTGCCGACTAAAATGCGATAACGTCCCTAATTCTTGGGGATCGCGAATGGGGGATAGGTCAGAAATGTTTTTACGGCTAAGATCAATTACGTCATGGTAGAAAATCTTCCGCTAAAAACATTGTCACACGCTGGTTTAACCATCGAAGGTTATTCTCGTGCTGTGGTGCAGACTTACTGGCGGATACCCGAGCTAAAACTAGGTTTCGATCTAGGTGCTCAACCTTGGGATTTTATGGGCACGCCCAATTGGTTTATTAGCCACACTCACATGGATCATATCGCCGCGTTACCTGTATATCTTGCTCGTCGCCGGATGATGAAAATGGAGCCGCCGACCATCTACTT
>DTSG01000031.1:1347-18719 GCA_012965455.1 Planctomycetaceae bacterium
ACTTGCCAGGCCGCGCGATTGGGCCGCTGAATGACATGCTCAACGCATTCACACGATTAGATCGTGGAAAACTTCCTTGTAAGTTTGTTGCCGTGCAGCCCGGCGATGAAATTGAATTGAATCGAGAATATGTCGTTCAGGTTGGCGCGAGCGAGCATACGGTCCCCGCCCTCAGCTTTCTAGTGTGGCATCGAAAAAATAAGCTCAAAGAAGAATTTCAAGGTATCTCTGGCCCGGCTATCCGCGATTTGCGTCAAGATGGCATTGAAGTATCCGCCGAACAACGGATACCGATATTGGGGTACACCGGCGATACAACAGTGGCTGGGTTGGACAATATGCCCGAGTTATATCAGGCCAAAATACTAATCACCGAAATGACATTTGTAGCGGCCGATCATAGTAAAGAAATAATCAAGAAAAACGGGCACATGCACCTGAGTGATTTTATCGAACGACAGGATCGATTTGAAAATGAAGTTGTTATCGCAGCACACTTCAGCACCCGCTATTCCGATAGTTTCATTCGCCGCACGGTGGAGAAGGCGTTGCCAGGATTACTAGGCGGCCGTCTGCATTTGTGGCTGTGATGTGACTGGTTTTGAATAAAGGGTTTGCGTAGATGGATAGCGAACTAAATGATCAATCCGTTGCTGAAACGACCATGGCGCGGTCTGCTTATATTCACGTTCCATTTTGTCGACATCGTTGTGGATACTGCAATTTTACCCTGATTGCCGGGCGCCCCGATCTGCATGCTAAATATATTGAAGCACTTGGCCAAGAACTGTCACTGCTACAAACGCCCCGCCCAGTAGAGACTTTGTTTATCGGTGGCGGCACTCCGACGGAGCTTTCCCCTGAACAATTGCAACGGTTGTTAAAGCTAGTCGGCCAGTGGTTTCCATTGGCAGAAGAAGGCGAATTTTCGTTGGAAGCGAATCCAGCGGATGTTGATGCAAACTTAGTTGATCTGTTGTGTGCCGAAGGTGTCAATCGAGTCAGTTTGGGGGGGCAATCCTTCGACCGCTCCAAATTACAATGGCTCGAACGTGATCACAATGAGATATGTTTGCAAAATAGTTTTGAACTGCTGCGGAAAAAAATAGATGCGGTATCGATGGATCTGATTTTTGGCACTCCGGGGGAAACGGTGCCGATGTGGGAAAAGGATGTCGAGCAGTTATTGCATTTAAAACCGCATCACATTTCCACCTATGGATTAACGATTGAAAGAGGGTCGTCTTTTTTTGGTCGGCTACAGCGAGGCGAGTTTGAGCTGCCGAGCGAGGAGGTCCAGCGAGAGATGTATCTATTAGCGCGTCACAAACTACAAAGTCAGGGGTACGAGCATTATGAAGTATCCAATTTTGCATTACCCGGATTCCATTGTCGCCACAACGAAACGTACTGGTTGGGCGGACCGTATTATGCAGCGGGCCCGGGAGCCGCTCGATATATTGACGGTCGCCGCGAGGTCAATCACCGTAGTACGATTACCTATCTAAAGAAGATCGCAGCGGGTGAATCGGTGGTTGCAGAATCCGAGCAAATACAGGGTAGCGCACGGGCACGCGAGGTTTTGGTTTTTGCATTGAGACGATTGAGCGGTATCACTCCCGCTTGGTTCAAATCCACCACGGGTTTCGACTTGATGACTTTAGGTGGTACGCAGTTAGAGCGGTTCGTACAACTTGGATTGTTGGCTTGGCACGACGATTATTTGCGATTAACCGAAGAAGGGCTATTGGTGAGTGATAGTATTTGGCCCGAATTATTGTGACGTGTCTATTGTTGCTTTAACCATAATTGCAACTGTCGGTCGACTTCCTCGATGGACAGTAGCTTCTGAGGTATGACATCGCGAATTCGTTTTTCATCATACCGTACATAATCGGGATATCGCAGCAATTCGATTTCTTCTTCTAATGCGACAATCCAACTTGGCACATCAATTCCAGAGCCAGAGGATGTTTCTGTAAGTGCGTTTGTTTCTGCGAGCAGGTGGTCAAAGGCTATACGTGGTTGGTCAGGGTGTTGACTTTCTTCGAGTGCCGGTTCAACCAGCGACCGCAAAAAATCAATATGCATTGAATGCGTAAACTGCTCTCCAATGCGGTTGGCAACGGTCCGCATCTTCATGGAGTATTGTTGCTGTAGCTTTTCAAGTCGCCCAAGAAATATATTGGCTTCTTCTTGAATGCGTTGGATGAGACTTTCCCGCCACAGTAGTGCAGCGGAGGTTTTTTCGTGCGATGTCAAAAGTTGGTGAGCTTGAATGACGGGCCGCAAGTTCCAGCAGATACGATCGTAGCGTGTTCGTAGTCGCAGGAAGTCCAACAGCATGTACAGCATTTCACCATGGTCGCTTTGGGTTGTGGTGCTGTTGTAGTCGCGATATTCGTTATAGTTTTCAACGATGGATTCTAAGATGAGTGAGAGCAGAGCGGTCGTTTCATCCATGGTAATTGTGGAAGTTAGATCGTCACATAACTTGAGATTGATCTGTGGTTCGTCGCAGATTACTGTCAGCCAGTTCTCAACGCCTTGTAGCAGAATGCCCCGAATATTACCCATCGCGAGGAATTGTTGAGTGAAAAGATCGTTGCCATAGGTTTCGATAAATGCAACCGTCGCATTCCACATGGAGGTGTTGTTGATTCGTTCTAAGACGGACAACCGTAGGGTTTGGCTATGGGCGAGCCAGTTACTCAGCATCGATTCGGTGATTTGCTCGAGCGATTGCACTAACAGAGTTGCCACTGCATCGGCGTCGGAGATCGCTGGCACTGGCGTTTCGTCGCTTGAGTCCTCGGTCGAATCATCGCTTGCAGTTTCGACATCTTCCACCGTTTTAACGCTGCTGGTGTCCCAAGAAGAACACGATGCAATCAAGCATTCGACGATGGCTTGATATCCAATATTAAACAGCTCGTCAAATTCAGTGACGGCGCCCAAACCCACGGGATGTTGGCGTTCCATGGCGCGAGCGGTTTCAAGTAGATGGCATGTTTCATGGATCAGGCCCAAGCGAGGCAGCCAAAGCAGTAGGTCTGAAATCGTCCGTTGACGGATGCGACTGTTGACGATATCGCGTGGTTGACCACCTTTGGACAGTGGTACATACAGTAAGGGAAGTTGGGAGAATCCGTCGATGAGAAGGTCCCAGTGTTCTCGTAAACCATTTTGGTTTCCTTGGATCAACTCCGCAAAAATTCGAGACGTGACTTCTTCAAATTCAACAATGGGTGAATCCGAAGTGTCCAAATCGAGCTTTTGCTGCAGATAGATAATCACAGAATCCAAAATGCGTTTGGTATCGGTAACTTCAATCGTCGTGGCGATAGCACGTTCCGTTAATGATTCCAGCGTGATTCGATGTCGATCGTATTGAGTCATCGACTCGAAGTCACCAACTGGAGCAGGAATGACGTGTCCCCCGATAGACTCAATGAGATCTTCAAGTTTCTGACGGTTTTCGGCGAGTCGCTTGGACCAGTTCGTGATTGTTTGTAAGCTATCTTCGATCAGTTGTGGCTCTGCCTTTTCGTGGTGGCGAATACTAATGGCTTGGCCTAGACCAGCGATTTTCCAGAGGCTTGCCAGGCTGTCGTGAAACGCTAAACGCCGATCAATTTGTTCGCCTAGAAGAAGCAATTCACTATGGTCTGGGTCAGAGTTATCAAAGATCTCACCTTCCACTCCATCGTCCGTGGAGTCACGGTAGGAAACGTTTTCGTAGGCAGCACTGAAGATACTCTGTTCTTCCTCCGGCTCGTCACTTTCTAGCTCGTCGTCAAATTCATCTTGGGGCCTTTCAGCATTGCCACTGTTGAATTCGGGGATGATCCAATAATCTTCCGAATTTGCTTCGAAGTAATCGAACAGCTTGCGCACAAGGTTCCATTTCTTAGCCACAGCCGTTGCTTGTTCGTCGGTATCTGTGCGGACATCCGCGTTGCCAATTACATCGAGTAGCCAGCGTCGCGTGAGGATATAGAAGGAAGAGTCATTTTGTTCTAGCGGAATTCGGTCGGCTTCACTTAGCCAGTGAATCAGTAGCGCCATTGAGGCCACATGATCGCCTTGTTCCAGTAGTGAATGGATGACGAGCGAATAGGCTTTGGGAGAATCAAATATTTGAGCGTAGGGTGCCCAGAATTTCACGTTCCCAGCTTCGGCTCCGCCCTTGTGCCACAAATTTAAAGCCTCGGCCACATGCGACGCTGCGTCGTACAACGCGTTGGGGTCGGCAGCGTGAATAGCTGTCACTTCATGGGCTGCATATTTGTGCCACCACTGTGCGGCTTCTTGGAAATGTTCATCGATGCGTTGGCACAGCACTTGATCATCGTTGGCGGCAGCTTCACTCCATGTTCTAGCTAGTAGTGCAAAGAACTGCTCTACAATTAATACAAGTTCATCGATGCGGTGGTCGTGAACACTGTTTTCTAAGGCTGGAAACAGGCTAAATTGGCAATCAAATCCGAGGATATTCCAAGGGTCGGCAAAGGCACCACATTGGATGCCTCGTTGAATAAGGTAAAATATCGATCCCGCGATATCAGCGGCCTCCGATAGGTTTTTATTTTCGATCGCCTGCAGAGATTGGTCGAGTTGGCAGGCAATTCGGCAACGAAATCGAGCCGAAGGCACGGGTACAAGGCTAGCTTTCTCACGAGCAGCATCGTGGTGTCCCATGAAGGCAAATATTTGACCGAGGTGAATATGTTCGAGCTGATGGGCTCGGGTTTCCGTTAGTTGGGCATTGAGGTGTTGTCGAGCGTCGCCGAAGGGTTGATGGCGAATCAATGTTTCCGCTGCCAACCGGTCACGATGTTCACGATCCGTTCGCTGCAGCAGGTCCCGATAAAAGCGGTCGCGGTAGTTGGCAATTTGTGGCATCAGACTTGCTAATGTGGTTGAGGAGTCATGACAACTAGGGCCCCAGCCATTGATTCCTGAAGACATCAATATCGTACCGGCGAGGACAGCCGCCGCTTCAAACAAAGCTTCGTCAGCATCTAGGTCTGGCCGATCTATTTGCCTTTGCATCAATGCATCGAGAGTGACCTTTTGAATGACAAACCGATCGTAGCATCCTTGTTGGTCGATATGATGTGGGTCCCACATGCCAAAATGGTGGTTCGGCCGTTTGTTAACGGGATGGTCGAAATCGTAGGATCGCGGGTCGAAGGCGATTTCCTTGAGGTTGTTTGTGTCCAAACAGGCTTCCCGCAACAACTCTTCATCGGTTTCTGCCAAGAGTTTGACCGTCTTGGCGATCACTCGCTGGTAGGGCCCCTCGCAGGCCCCGCTGCCTTGGATGTAAAGCGGAACGGGTCGCAACCATTCGTGGGCGTAGGGTTGGATCTTCTGGGATTCTAATGTGGCCACAGGACGATAGCCAACGAAGTCATTGAATTGACGCAGTAACGTTTCGGTGTTGAGGTGTTCGAAATCGGGGCCCTGACTTAGCACCAAGTCAAATGCGCGGCCAATAAAATACGAATTGAATAGTTGAATCTCGGATTGGTGGAAAAGTAAATCCTGATGGAACATGAAATACGTTCGCAGCAATTGGTCGAATGTCGTTTCAATAACGACCCGAGATTGATCGTTATTGGCGAAGGCATCGTTCTGTTGCGCTAGATGATCGATGGCTTCAAATAGGAAGTCGTATAAACGGGTCCAAGTTTCTTCTGGATAAACCGCTGTAAGCTTTTTCCAGATGAGGTTTAGGTTGTTATAGAAACGAGGGTCTTGAGTGCCAGTGGAAAAGTTGAGGTATCCCAGCACTTGTTCGAGTGCCGTTAATTCATCTGAATTAAGTTCACTTACCTTCATGCTGGGTTTTTCACAGTTGCTAGTAGGATACGACGAACCTGTTCGGCGGAAACCATTTATTAGTGTTCACCTTTGAGATAGACATTCAATCTAAGGGTACTTTCCGAGTTGGTCTATAGCCCTGTGCGTTGCGCGACCGCCGGGGAGTGTTTGCGGCGCTAATAAGCGAAGGTGGACATTAATTTGCTCGGTAGTTGTATTTCGAGGGTAGGACTATGACGTTTAGTTAAGTTTGGCAATCGTTTTTTCCCATTTAACGTAAAGATTGACGGCAAATATGGAGAACGGATGCTGTATTAGGCGAATATAGCGATAGGTAACCATAGCCAGAGCTGGTGGAGATGAAGCTAGACTTTTTACCGTTCAACACTATGATAAATGTATAATGGGTGTACGTTGTAGATGATTGCACGTACAGGATGCAAAAGATCGTAACGATCAAGCCTCTAATCTAATGGAACAATGATATGCGCATAATCAGCACTCTGGCATTGAGCATGCTGTTACTATTCGGCACCCCTCTATATGGTCAACTTCGCACCAATGGTCTGATTACTCACAATGCGGCTCGTAGTTTAGGTATGGAGCGGGCGTGGTATTTGCAGGTCCCGATGAATCCGTATTCCAATAGAATTTTAGATGTCTATTTGCACGTGAATGCTGCCGAAGCTGATTGGTCCTACGAAGTCACACAAGGCGACGAATCTTATATTTTTTCGGACAAAGACCTTGATTCCTTTGGACGCCTCCTAGGCCGAGAACAAGCAAAAATAAATGCCAATGCATTTCGCCTTAAGCTTGGCGGTGGCGCTGCCTTGATTGAACATTCCGTGCCCAAAATCTATTTGTCGATGTTGTCGGATCGTGGTGACGTTACGCTTGTTAATGGTGAAACCGGACAGGTGTATTGGTCGACCCATGTTGGAAATCCTCGTCATCCTGCTGTGGGCGTTTGTACGAACGATGAATACACAGTCGTTATAACTGGTGTTCGTATATTTGTGTTACGAAATGCTGATGGCGGTATTGTCCAAGAACGTATGACTCAGAGTTTACCGGGTGCTGGGCCGGTGATGGTTAACAATAATGTTTACGTACCTTCAATTCAAGATCGTGTCGAATACTACAATCTAGATCGATTTAGCTGGACGCCCGAAGTGTTAGCATCGTCCGGTCGAGTGGTGACTCAACCAGCGATTGGTGGTCAGAGTATTGCTTGGCCGACGGATCGCGGTAATGTCTTTGTTGCAGGCACAGGACGACCTAAGCTGTGGTATCGTGTCGAGACGATCGGCAAAGTGGTCGCTCCAATAGCCTATCAACAACCTGGAAAGTATGTTGCGAATTGCCTTGATGGTTTTGTGTACTGTATTAACGAGCGCGATGGCCGCTCGATTTGGCGTCAAAGTCTAGGCGAGTCACTAATACGAGAACCGGTTATTGTAAAAGATCGAGTGTATGTTATTTCACGAAATAAAACTTGTTATTGTTTGAGTATGAAGAATGGTGATGTTCAGTGGAGCCATCCCGACATTACTCAAATTGTTTCGGCAAGTGGCGAACGACTTTACGCCTTAGATCGACTTGGAAATCTACTCGTTCTTAACCTCAAAAATGGAGGTCACTATACAAGCTTAGCGGCCGGCAAGATTGATTTTGTAATGGTGAACGCGTTTACAGACCGCATCTATATGGGGACTCGCAGTGGGCTCATCCAGTGCATTCACGAGACCCATCGTGAATTCCCCATGTTACATGTTGACGAATTTGTGACGACTGATGATGCCGCTGAGGGTGACAATAATACCAATCCGATGAATCCAGCCAATCCAATGCCACAGGCTCCGGTCGCACCGCCTGCCGTAAACCCATTTGGCGGTGGCGTTAAACCACCGGCTGCGAATCCGTTTGGCGGAGGTGCCTCTAAACCACCCGTTGCGAACCCGTTTGGCGGAGGTGCCGCTAAACCACCCGCTGACAACAAAAATCCATTTAAGTAACGATGTGATTGATTGAAAATCAAATATCGATGCCCGATTTTTGATAGGTGGGTAGCAACGCATTAGCCGTACTCCGTAATTAGAATATCAATTGGCAAACTCGTACGGTTTCTGACAAATAATCATATCGGCTGCCTACAATTTACCCCCCCTACTTGACCATTGCCTGCTTACATTGCAAACTCGTTGATTGTGTCGCTGTTTTGAAATAGCGGCTGCTCTTTTCACCATTAGTTGTTTGTTTTTACCGTTACGGAATGGAATTGTTGGAATATGTCCTCGCCTCCTGTTCGACGTGCGCTGATTAGCGTTAGTGATAAACTTGGTTTAGTTGATTTTGTCCGAGGGCTTGAAGTTGCTGGTGTCGAAATCTACAGCACGGGTGGAACTCGCCGTCATCTAGAGCAAAGCGGCATCGATGTCCTAGACGTTAGTGACTACACCGGTTTTCCCGAAATGCTGGATGGACGCTTGAAAACCTTGCATCCCCGGATTTTTGGTGGAATTCTATGTCGTCATGATCGTGAAGATGATATGGATTCACTAGCAAAACACGAGATAGCTACCTTTGAGCTGGTCGTTGTAAACCTGTATCCCTTTGCAGCAACCATCGCTCGGACAGATGTAACCCGAGCCGAAGCAATCGAACAAATTGATATTGGTGGTCCGAGTTTGGTTCGAGCTGCAGCTAAGAATCATTACTTTACGACCGTCGTCACCGATACGCAGCAGTACAGTAGTGTGCTTGAAGAAATTCAAGAGCATCAAGTCACCACGCTGGAAACACGTTATCAACTCGCCGCCGCAGCCTTCGCGATGACGGCTCAATATGATCAAGCGATCGCCGCTTATTTTGCGGAAGCAGAACAGGCGTCTCAATTTACCCAAGATCATAACATTGGGATGCGACTCAAAACGGCATTGCGCTATGGTGAGAATCCACACCAAGAAGCAGCGCTATATTCAATCTCCGGTAGTCATGGCGCAAACTTAGTACAGGCCCGTCAATTGAATGGCAAGGAGTTGTCCTATAACAACTTACTCGATCTCGACGCAGCGCTGCAAATTGCCCAATCTTTTACCGATCCGGCATGCAGTGTAATTAAACATAACAACCCCTGCGGTGCCGCCGTGGGTGAATCATTGTACAGAGCAACGGAAAAAGCGATGGCTGGTGACCCACTCAGTGCCTTCGGTAGTGTGTTGGGTTTCAATCGTGTCGTGGATGAACAGACGGCTGAATTACTGGCCGAACCTGGATTGTTCATCGAAGCAATCGTCGCCCCCGAATTCGCAGCCGGTGCGATTGGAATATTGACGACTAAACCTAAATGGCGTAATAACGTGCGTTTGATGCAAGTCGGTAATCTTGATCAACGTGAAACAGAATTGGTTTATCGTCAAATCACCGGCGGGATGTTAGTGCAAGAATCAGATACGGTTGCCGATGACTATTCGACTTGGGAAGTGGTGACCGAAACACAACCCGATGATTCGCTACGAGATGAATTACGATTCGCTTGGCAAATAGTTCGTCATATCAAATCCAATGCGATTGCCGTTTGTCGTGATCAATCCGTGGTTGGCGCCGGAGCGGGACAAATGAGCCGCGTGGATGCCGTGAACATTTCGATTGAAAAAGCGGGTGAACGAGCGACCGGAGCAGTCCTTTCTTCAGATGCATTTTTTCCGTTTCCCGATGCGATTGAATCTGCGGCCGCAGCGGGTATTATCGCGATCATTCAACCCGGTGGTTCGCGCGGTGATGACGCTGTCATCGAGGCCTGTAACGCACATGGTATCGCGATGATCTTTACCGGTTGTAGGCACTTTAAACATTAATCGCCTCCAGCGGCTGGGATTTTGAAAGGGTTTGCCAACGTGGTTGAGCAATTGAAGAGTTCGACCCCCGAGTTTCTGAGGTGGACGCTAGCTGTTGCTTGTAAACTCAAAGATTTTTCGCAGTGGAAGAATCCCGATCGAGTTGAACGCCATTTACGCGCGGTTCGTGTCTGTGAAACTGCAATTCGTGAAGGACGTGTCTTAGATGGCATTTGTGTAGCTGCTGAACAATGTGGTGATGATTCAGCGAATACCCTAGGTTTTCGAATCGCCGATGTCGTGGAATCGTTTGGAAGTCTAGAGGCAATTGCTGAAACTTGCGAACAATGTGCCGCTAATGCAATTAAGGAATTACACCCGACGGCGAATGTAGGTTGTTTTGGACTGCTGCCTATAACAAATATCCACCTGCACCCCGTTGGCAAAACGACTGTATTAGGCGCAACAAATTTGCAGCAGTTGCTCGATAAAGTTCTGAGCGACAATCTTGAATTGAGTTCACGTATAGCTAAGTGCTTTGTAGCGACTCAACCTGCGTGGTATGGCTTATGGATTCCCGATTCGCCATCGCTACAACAACGACAGGTTCAATTGGAAGTGCTGGATACATTGTTAGTGTCAGCTACTGACGCACAGGTCAATTCGGCATGGAAGTTATTCACCGCAGCTTTGAGGATTAGCGTAAAACACGATATTGAGATCAGGATTGAATTGTGCCCAGCGGGTGTGCGTGACAATGTAAATTGGACAGTTCCGGAACATTGCTGCCGCTGTCATGCACCTTGGAAACCAGACTTGCGGAAAAGTATGCCAAGCTGTCAAACTTGTAATTATCAGGGTCACCCCAACAAACGCCATCAAGGGTTTGTTCAAGGCAAACGGCCCTACTGGAAATTGAGCCAGTTTTTGGGCGAACAACAGGCAGCTTTGTTCTTGGAACAATACCGCCAACGTGAAGGCAGATAACGTGTCAAAATTCGAAAGTATATTAGACAAAATTGTCGCCACGAAACGCGATGAAATTGTGCGCGCAAAAGCGACTCTGCCTGTCGAGGAATTACTTGTTCGAGTCGTAGATGCACCGCCAGTACGGGATTTCTTGGCTGCTGTGGCGGCTCCAGGTGTTATCAAGCTGATTGCAGAAGTGAAGAAAACGTCACCTTCCGCTGGGTTGATCCGAAATGATTTCGATCCGGTGGAAATTGCACGCGCCTATGCAAACCATGGAGCAACATGTATTAGTTGCTTGACCGATGAGGAGTATTTCCACGGGAAGCTCGATTACTTGTCGCAGATTCGAGAGGCAGTTTCACTTCCTCTGCTTCGTAAAGATTTCATTGTTGACACATATCAAGTTCTGGAAGCACGTGTGGCTGGTGCCGACGCAGTTTTGCTCATTGCCGAATGTCTCACGGACGTTGAATTGAAGCAACTTTATGATTATATCATTGAGTTGGAAATGACTCCTTTGGTTGAGTTCTACGCGGCCGAGAATCGCCAACGAGTGCTAGCTGTAGGGGCAACCTTGGTCGGTGTGAATAATCGCAATCTCCATACCTTCGAAACGAATTTACAGCATACGATTGCGATGCAGTCAGAATTGCCAGCGGAGTGTTTGTTAGTTGCCGAAAGTGGTATTGGCACGCCGGAAGATGTCGCTATGCTTGCCGGGCGAGGTGTCGATGCAATGCTTGTGGGTGAAAGTTTAATGCGGCAAGCTGATATCGGCGGCGCTGTCGAAAATCTCTTATCACTGGTAAACGCAAAATAACTCCTTTTTGCTTTATCCAATCAATCAGCCACTCATTGACACGAATGAGTACGCGTCCAGAAACTGAGGTCAATGGACCTATATTTAAGTGCAGCGGGATACCCCCCTATTGGTGCGCATCTCAAACAATCGGTATGGAACCCAGTTTCTGAATTCCGTATACTTTTGCGACGAAGAAAATGAAGGGGGAAATACGTTGCAACAAAAAGGCAAATTACGATGATTCCCCGCTGCGCAAAGTTTCTGCCGCACACCTGCCTCACCTTTCAACTTCAACTGCTCATTATTGCAACCCTGTTTTTTACGGGCTGTGGAACGACCAAGAGCAAGATAGGAACCGGCCAACTGTTGATGTCTAACGCGGTTGATTTAACAGTAGGTGATTTGGATTTTAGCACCGTTGCTGGTGAAAAAATATTCTTGGATACGCAGTTCATTAATGTCACGGAAGGTACGTATGGATTCGTCAATTCTCAATATATAATTAGTTCACTTCGACAGCAGTTAATTGCGCATGGTTGCGAATTACTCGATTCAAAGAGTGAGTCAGACTACGTCATTGAGGCTCGTGTCGGTGCCCTTGGTACGGATAGTCAAACAATTACTTATGGAATCCCAGGTAACAATACACTTGGTAACATGGCGTCGTTAATCCCCAATGCTCCCGCTGTTCCGGTCATTCCCGAGATTTCGATTGCCAAGCGAGATGATACTACGGGAATTGCAAAGATTTCGGTCTTTATTTATGAAACGAAAACCAAGATGCCTGTTTGGCAATCGGGTGTAGAATACGCACGTAGCACATCCAATGATATGTGGATATTTGGTGCAGGACCACTCCAATGGGGAACGGTCCATGGTCAAGCCAAGTTTGCCGGCACACCCCTTAATTTTGAGAACTTTAATGTCGCCAAATGGCTCCGCCCGAAGGAAAGTCCAATTGATGCCGAACACGCGATCTACTTCAATAAGTTTAAGTTCGGCAACTCATCCTCTTCACTAGTTCTTCCGGCGGCTTATATCCCTGCTGACGAGGCAGCGGATGAACCAGAAGAAGAAGTTAAAGATCCAGATGAACCGGCCGCTTTTAATCCCAATCCAGCAGCTCGTCAGATCCCACAATAATTACTCTCTTCTCACAAATAAAACTGGCTCTAGATGGCGACTTCCGGATTCACTACGGATCAATATGAACTGCTCGACTTTGGATCAGGTCGCAAGTTGGAGCGTTTTGGCGAGTGGATTCTAGACCGCGAGTCCCCAGCGGCCGATACACAACAACGGTCGGATCCTGCGTTATGGAAAACTGCTGACCTCGTATTCAAACGGTCCGCTGGTGGTGACCAAAAGTGGTCTACCAACACAAATCCTCCCAATCTTTCGCGTGAAAAAAATGAAAAGCTCAAATCAATCACTCAAACGGGCGCTGAGTTTCCACCATGGGAGATTAGTTTTGGCGACCACTTTAAGCTGCGATTACAGCTAAGTCCAGTTGGACATATTGGAGTGTTTCCCGAGCAGGCCAAAAATTGGGCGTGGCTCATGCGGCAAGTACGGCGCGGTATCAAAGCGTATGGCGAGCCGCTGCGTGTGCTCAATTTGTTTGGCTACACCGGCGGCAGCACTTTGGCCGCCGCGGTAGCTGGAGCTGAAGTAACGCACATTGATAGTGCGGGTAACATTATCGAACGTGCGCGAGAGAATGCTAAGATCAGTGGTTTGCAAGATGCCCCAATCCGCTGGATCCAGGAAGATGCACAATTGTTTTGCCAGCGCGAGGTAAAACGAGGCAATACTTATCACGCGGTCATTCTCGACCCACCGAGTTATGGCCATGGTCCGAAAAATCAAGTCTGGAAAATCAATCAACATTTAGGGGAGCTGTTGGCCAACTGCAGCAAGCTCACGGAGCAGCAACGTAGCTTTATGCTGCTGACTTCTCACACAGTTGGACTGGGCGCCGCTGATTTGGAGGCAATGTTCGCAGATCGAATTTTTGGGCACTGTAGTGCTGGTGGATCTACGGGAGAAATGCAACTCATGGGCAAGCCTCCGTTGCGATTGCGGGCCGGAACATATATTCGTTTCCCGTAACGCTTGCTAGGGTATTTATTGTGTTAGCCACAGATTTTCATGATTGGGTATTGGGGTGGCGTTGTCGTTGAGATTCATAGGCTAAGATGGCCGCGGTTGTCGAGACGTTTAAGCTATCACCGATACCACACATCGGTACTGAGATAGCTTGGCTATTAGACGAGTTCCACAGGTCTGTTAATCCCACCGCTTCAGCACCCAGTACGATGGCCGTACGCCCTGTTAGGTTGACTTCGGAGTAGCAGCAATTGCCGTCTACCATTGTGGCAAACGTGTTAAAGTGATTGCCCTGTAGCCACTTTTGAATATTTTGAGTTGTATCATGGACGATCGGCAAGTGGAAAATTGCTCCGGCACTCGACCGAATTGCATTCGGATTACAAACGTCACATTCCGAATCGGCGAGAATGATGGCGGCGACGCCTGCAGCGTCAGCAGTCCGAGCGATGGCGCCGAGATTTCCCGGCTTTTCAATCCTCTCGAGCACAAACACAACCTCGGAGTCGCTCACTTCCAGCGATTCTAATTCAACTCTATTAGGTATTTCAACGACGACAATCAAGGCTAGGGTTCGTTGACCATAGGCGATCTTGTCCATGATACTGGACGTCACTTCGATCGCTGCAGCACCTTGCTTCGTTAGTGTAGCGATTAACAGGTGGTCAGAGGAACTACAGCGAGCGTCACAGAAGTAGGTTTCCAAAAAGGTACATTGAGCCTGCTGGGCTCGTTCGATTTCACGGATTCCATCAATTGTGAATCGGTGTTGTTGTTGCCGGCCTTGGCGTGTTCGGAGACGGACAAGTTCTTTAACTCGGTCGTTTTGCAGACTTGAAATGATTGCATCCATCACTAACCGAAGCCTCATTGATTAATTGGATGCGGTTGAGTCAGTGAAGGCTAACAGCGTCTCATTACCTTGACGGTTGCAAAAGTTGCCAAAGGTTTCATCTTGTTGTCGGTCTGTCTTAAAAAACTCAAACAGCTTGACGATCAGGGGAACAACATTTTCGCTAGACACCATGTCCCGATGGATAAATGCCAAACGGTTCCCCAGACGCGTACCACCAACGAACAGGGTGTATTTATTTTTGGCGCGACCTACTAGGCCAATGTCGGGGTTATAGGGGCGGGCACAACCATTGGGGCAGCCAGTCATTCTGAGCGTAAACTTTTCCTCGGCAAGGCCCATTCTCTCTAGAGCGACCTCTAGTTCGTCAATCATGCCGGGCAATGCTCGCTCACTTTCAGTGATCGATAAGCCACATGTTGGCCAAGCAACACAGGCCATCGACCAACGGCGAGCGTTAGAGTATTCTTCGCTCAAGCGGACACCGTGGCTGACGAGAATCTGTTCCAGTGTTTCTTTATCAGCTTCCGCAATGTTAGTGAACAACAAACTTTGATGGGCGGTAAGGTGAATGCCTGGTTTTAGTTGTTGGCAGATTTTGCGGAGCGCCGTTTTCAATTGGCAATCTTGCGTATCTTGGATGCGACCATTTTCAATATTTAATCCATAGAACCATTGGCTGTCACCTTGAGCGTGCCAGCCCATATGGTCGTCGTGTTCAACAACATCGGTTTCCCTAACTGGCTGCAGGGTCGTGCCAAGATATTGTTCTACAGTAGATTTAAACTTATCCATCCCCCAGTCATGGATGAGATATTTTAGGCGTGCGACTTTGCGATCGCTTCGATTGCCGTGGTCGCGTTGGACTTTGACAACTGCTAGGACGATATCGAGGACGTTTTCTTTAGTGGCGAAGCACAGCTTTTTACCGAGTGCTGGAAACGTTTTAGTAGCACTCGGCGTCTGCCCCTGCCCACCGCCGACAAGCACGTTATATCCCACCACCTCATCATTTTCGATTTCGGCGATTAACCCCAAGTCATGTGTATAGACGTCAATGCAATTATCATCAGGCAAGACGACACCGATTTTAAATTTGCGCGGTAGATATTGTTTTCCATATAGCGGTTCGATGGCATCTCCGCCGTTCCCTGTTAGTGACGTCTTTGTTGTTGCTCCACCGACAAGTTCTTTTTCGTCGGACTCGGTGTCGGTAAGCCACAGTTCGTGATAGGAGTTGGTTTGTGGTTTCACGCGTGCGGCGATAGCTTGTGATAACCGCTGAATTTCTTGGTGCTTGTCTGTATTGTATGGAGCAGGACAACACATCGTATTACGAGCGACATCGCCACAAGCCGCTAATGTGGTGAGTTGCGTGTCGTTAATTGTTTTCAGTGTTTTACAAAGGTCTGTTTTAACCACACCGTGCAGTTGCAGTGCTTGTCTGGAGGTGACTCGCAGTGTGGAATTGCCGACTTCATCACAGAGGTCCAATTCCGCAAGTAGTTGGTCACTTGTTAGCACGCCGCCGGGGATACGGGTCCGCACCATATAAATAAATCGCTTCTTAGAACCATCTTCTCGAACTTGACCTCGTACATCGCGATCATCTTGCTCATAAGTACCGTGGTGCTTTAGTAGTTGGATGCTGCCTTTTCCAAAAAACTCATTCTCGTCGACGAGTTCTTCAGCAATGTCACCGCGCAAGTAATCACTGTCGTTTTTGAGGACTTCAACGGTATTGGGCTTAGGTCCCTGTTCGCACATATTTATTTCGATCTGTGTTCTATATGAATATCAATGGAATAAACTATTCTACCGCCGCGTTGGATGTTTGGATACGAGCGGCAGTCAGCGTGTTATGCATCAGCATGGTGACGGTTAACGGTCCTACTCCACCAGGCACCGGTGTGATGTGTTGAGCAACTGTGGAGACATCGTCGAAATCAACATCACCGACAAGTCCCTCTGCGGTTCGATTAATACCGACGTCCACAACAGCGGCTCCAGGTTTGACCATATCTGCCGTGATGAATTTTGCTTTGCCGATGGCCGCAATGAGTACATCCGCGGTCTGCGTAATTGCCGCCAAGTCAGTTGTACGGCTATGGCAGATTGTGACCGTAGCGTTTGCTGCTTGCGGTCCACGTGTTGAATCGCGATTCACCAGTAACATCGCCATGGGTTTGCCCACAATTTCGCTACGACCAACAATCACAACGTGTTTTCCGGAAAGTTCGATGCCGCAACGGTCCAGTATCTGTTGGACTCCGTGTGGTGTACAAGGCAGGAATCTAGGGCGTCCTTGAGAGATCAGTCCAACGTTTTCTGGGTGAAAGGCATCGACATCTTTTTCGGGGTTGATGCTGTCGAGGATTTGAGTGCTGTCGAGTCCGGCGGGTAGCGGCAGTTGTACGAGAATCCCGTGTACTAGGGGGTCGTTATTAAGCTCAGTAATTAGGTCGAGCAGCGTTTTTTGTGATGTATCAGCGGGCAGCTTATGAAGTTGACTGCTGAGCCCTACCCGTTCGCAAGCTCGTTGTTTGTTGCGCACATAAACTTCGCTCGCCGCATCCGCGCCTACAAGAACGGCGGCTAGACACGGAGTTACCCCCGTCTCTTGCGTGAACTGAGAAGTTTCACTCGCAAGTTCGGTTTGAATTTCTTGCGAGATTGCTTTGCCATCCATGATCTTAGCTGTATCTGCTGACACGGGCTTGCTCCTTTATTGGCAGTGAATCGGTGGCTGTTATAAATGATTGAGTGCAATGAATACAAATAACGCTTCTTTGATTTTACGTCGAAAGACAATCTTAGGCGAGTGGTTGCGGTGTGCTGTTTCTAGGCGGTAAAATGTAGGAAATTAAACGCTGGTGAAAACTAACGATGATTACCGTCAAAAGGGGGCATTGCTTAATGCAAAGTGACTCGCAAGAAATTCAAACCGAACTTGCGAGTGAAACTGCTC
>DTSG01000032.1 GCA_012965455.1 Planctomycetaceae bacterium
GACCACGGCTGGCATCTGGGCGAGAAGAAACACTGGTGCAAGGGGGCCATCTGGGAACAGACCACCCACATTCCCTTCATCGTTCGTGGTCCGGGAATCCAAAGCGGTTCCACCTGCACCCAACCTGTTAGTCTGATTGATGTTTATCCTTCGCTGGTAGATTTCGCGGGGCTGAAAATCCCAAACTGGCTCGACGGCACATCCATCAAGCCGCAACTCGTTGATCCGACCTCGCCACGTCCTGCTGCAATTTCATCTTATGGGGAAGGGAACACCTCGATTCGCACCGAGCGGTGGCGTTACATCCGTTACGAAGACGGTTCCGAAGAACTCTATGATCACCGAGTCGATCCTGACGAGTGGACCAATCTAGCTAACAAACCTAAGCACGCTAAGACAAAGAAACTGTTGGCGCAGATGATCCCAGCAACGCAACATCCGGGGATCAAAGTGCAGAGCTGGTTCGATAAGTTCCAAAAGTGATCTGCCCTGCTGCTATTTCCACCCTACTCTCGTACCGTGAGTGTTACATTTACGGCAGTGACCACGGTATGTTGTGGTTTACTGTCGAGGGCGCCAGTCGCTTCGAGGCTAATGGTGTATTGCCCTGGTGGAAGCGAAGCCGGAATGGTAAATGGAATTTCAAGGAATCGTTCACCTTGCGCGAATGCCAGATTCTTTTGAAACATCGCACTGATCGCTCTGTTCGTCGCTGTCACCTTTAATGTCATCGCATTCAACATATTGCTAGTGCGTTGCATGTTCAATTTGATAGTCAGCTGCTCGCCAGAACGTCCTGACAGCTTCCCGCTACGATCATAGATTTTGGTTACCGTGGGCATTGTACGAATCATGTTTCGTTTTTCACTCACGACCATGACGTGTTGCCGTTGGCCATGCGAATCCACAAAAGTGGCATACGCCTGTGTGTAGAGTTGCGACTGGCTTTGAATATTAATATGCATCGTTTCTGGCAAATAGATGGGCATCATGAAATTCGATGTTTCGGGTGCGATCGTTGTTGTCAGGAACTGAATTCCGTCCAAATCTCGGTTTTGCCTGTCGCAGGTCTGAATAATAACGGGCTCCTTGAATCCATCCAGACGTTCCAAGGTCATAAGATATGGATAAATCGTACCGCGATGAGCATATTGGTAAGCCTCTTCACAATAAAGACGGAAGATAGGTTTGTGAGCAACCGCAACCGCAATGAAATCTCGATAGGACGAACCCACAGCCCGCTGAAAGCTGTCATTGCCCCGATGCAGAGCAAGTAACGTACGAGATACGGGCTGGTCATTGATGACAGCTTCTCCAAAGATCTGAAGTTCGTGGCGCATGCTCGGTTCGTTTTCCGGAAGTGTTAGTTTTAGCTTTGTATCAGGTTTGCCTTGGGCGATAATATCATTTTCAATGGAGATTCCCTCAGGAAGCCCGGACAATCTGAGTTTGATTTCACCTTGAAAACCACCCTGTCTGTTAGCTGTTATCGGGATTTCAAGTGTCTGGCCCTGAATGATGGTAATGCAATCGCGTTGAGACTCGAGCGAAAAGTCGGGGCTCGCAGTTGATATTTCAAGCTGGTAACCCGCCTGTCGATGGGCCGACTTGACGCCTCCAAGGCTTTGTACGTCAACAAGATACTCGCCAAGTTTCGGATTGGCCAAATGATGATAGGCCTGCAGTGTTGCATTTGTTGACTCAAGTTTAGTTCTGGTTACGGTTTTTCCAGAAGAATCCGTAATCGTGACAATGATTAGCGAGGCGGCACTGGAATGAGACGGCGCATATACGCGAATATCGATAGGTGCTTTTTCTGTCACGGTGAGCCTGAATCGATCATGTGAGAAGGGAGGCAGGATGCTGTTTACCGTCTGGCCAACCGTGACGGGTAATTCCGTTCGTTGCGGATCGATGTGGGGCGTAAGCACAGAAGCAGTGGGATTTAATATTCTCAATCGGGGGCGATTCGCGAATGCTTCGTCCTCCCACGTCGCATAGCTATCAGGATCACCCTCCAGAGTGATTTCGCGTTCCACGGTAACGGTTCCACCGACACCATCCATCATCAGGAATCTGAAATTTGTTGCAACGCCGGCAGGTGCACCAATTGGGAAAACGTAGGGTGCAACGGGTTTACGAGTCAGGTTCATACGATAGACATGCGACGTCGATCCATGGAATGAGACGTTTCCAACCTGAATAAAATACATGCCGGCTGCTGGTGTTTTAAACGCGAAAAGAGGATCATCTCCTATGGCGTCTTCCTGATAGCTTTGTTGCTTGCCCAAGGCATCAAAAATTGCGATTGTCGGTTCCAGCTTCGATCCGAGACGTCTTGCCAGTACTTCCCCATAAATAATTTCATCCGTTTGCAGTTGCACAGCATAGTAGTCCAGATCACGCTCGCCGTGAATCTGTCCGTTTACGGTAACGGGAATCTTGATTGCATGAGCAGTACTGAGACTGGAGTTCGATTCCTTCTCAATAAATTCGGGCAAGTCCCCAATCACAAACGGCAACGATCCGCTACTGCCGCCAGAAGCACAAAACGTATCCCATGAAGCAACGCCCAAGGGTGCGTCTGGTTCAACACTGACTTGCGATGACCACTGCCGCGGATAATTGATAGGGATTTCCGTTGGATCCCGTCTGGGGGAAGGTTGACCCGGGTCAAAGACTTCTGTGGATAACATTTTGTCCCCGTTAACACCGTCGCCACGAATGAAAAACTGTGTATTTGGAGGACTCTGTTCAAGTCCGATGCGGACGTTTATCGTTGTGCCGCGTCGGGCTCCGGCCGGGAAAAGATGAACGCTGTCAGGATTTTTAGTCGGGACGGGTTGAGCAAACAGCGTCGTGACTGATGTTGACAGCACAAGTGAAGTTATAACAAATGCCTTGACTCGGTATATGAACATGGCCGCTACCGCTTCTGGGGAAAATAAATATTTAAGCGAATAATTCACGCACCACGTGCCCATCATCAACTGCGTGGACAGGACGTCCGAGCGGCGTGTGGAGTACCTTCTTATGATCAATTCCTAGTCCATAAAGAACGGTAGCCACCATGTCCTGAGGAGTAATGGGGCGTTCAGTCACTTCGGCACCTTGCTTGTCCGTAGCGCCAATAACCTGTCCACCCTGGACACCCCCACCGGCCATTACGATAGAGAACGCATTGGGCCAGTGATCTCTTCCTGCCAAATCGTTGATACGGGGTGTGCGACCGAATTCCGTAGTCACTACCACAAGTGTTTTTTCCAACATTCCACGTTGTTCGAGATCGGTTAGCAATGCAGGAATTGCCTGATCGAAAGCAGGGCAAAGAAGTTCTTTAAGGCTGTAAGTATTTTTACGGTGAGTGTCCCAGTGACCATTTTCCACCGCAACAAACCGGCTTCCAGCTTCCACCATGCGTCGGGCCAGCAAACAGCACTGCCCAATACTCGTCATTCCGTACGCTTCTCGCAAGGCTTCCGGTTCCCTGCCAATATCAAAGGCTTCACGTGCTTCTCTGGAAGCCATTAACTTGTATGCCTTGTTATAAAAAGTGTCGAATGATTTCACTTGAGCACCCACCCGCTCAACGCCCTGTTCGAATTGGTTGATCTGACGTAATGCCATTTGTCGAAGTTGTCCACGACGCGTGGCAACGCTGGTGGGAAGCGCGATGTCGCGAACGGAAAAGTCCGGTGCCGCTGGGTCGGAGTCTATAACAAATGGCCCATGGGCCGGCCCGAGGAATGAGGGACCGCCACTATTGAGGAAATTAGGCAATGCAATGTAGGGTGGAAGAACTCCTGGATCACCCAGATGAGAAACCATGCTTCCAATACATGGGTGCTGGTTATTATTCTGATTGCCATTGAAGTCCCCTGCCCCAGCTTTTTTTCCTGACATCATCACATGGAATCCGCGTCCATGGTCGCTGTCGTCATGCGTCATGCTGCGCAAGATAGCCATTTTGTCGACGACCGTGGCACATCGCGGCAGGACGTCGGAAACTTGAATCCCAGGCACGTTCGTACTGATCTTATGAAAGTCGCCACGTATTTCCGAAGGTGCCTCGGACTTCAGGTCCCACATGTCCTGATGAGGCATACCGCCGACGATGAACAGAAAAATACAATTGACATCACTGCGGTCCTGATCCTCGGACGCACAGAGATGCTGCATCCGCAGAATATCAGCCATTCCGAGACCGGCGATGGAGCCCATCCGTATAAAGTCTCGTCGGTTTGCTTTTGGTTGTTGAATCATAATGATAGCTCCCAGACATTCGTCGTGAGGAAAACAGCCATGCTGGTATTCTATTTCATTCTCAATGGAACGTCTGTATCAATCTACTTTTATGCAGTTGTTATTTAACAAACAAAAAGTCATAGGAATTAAGCATGACCCACATAAAGTCCTCGATTCCTTGGCGTCTGTCCTTATCCCGCAGGAGTTGAATGCCGATCCGTAGTTCTTTACTGCTTGGAGGTCGGCCGATGGTCGCCAACGATATTTCATTAATAAGGTCGGCGTTGCTCAGTGAACTTCGGGAGAGCGCCGTGACGCGCCCATCCGGAGCCTGAAGTTTTTGTTCTATTTCCCGGGCATTGAGCAGATGCAAGGCTTGCGCGATAGTGGGATCACCACTGCTGCCGCATTCACAGGGGGATTCCCTTAGACTTCGACCAAAGGTGTCCAGAAAATAGGACGGCAGCTGATTGTCCCAGAGTTCAATCGCCCGTGTACCGTGCGGGTGACCTGCATATTTTTCCGGTGCACCGGTCACATGGCAAATGGCATCCAGCATGACCTCGGCGGGAAGTCGGCGAACTAAATAGTGACTGTATGACTGATTATCTGTGTGGTTCGATTCGCTTGGCGTGCTGGACAATTGAAACGTATGGCTATTGAGGATCTTCCGCATAAGATCTCTGAGATCAAACTCGTTTTCAATAAGCCGTTCAGCTAGATGATCCAGTAATTCAGGATTGGTTGGTGGATTTGTTTCTCGAAAATCATCTTCGGGTTCGACCAGTCCACGCCCCATTAGATGTTTCCAGATGCGGTTGGCAACCAAACGGGCAAAGAATGGATTTTGCGGCGACGTGACCCAGGCGGCCAATTCCGGACGGGGATCGGTAGTGTCGTCGGCAGTCGTGGGTTTACCGGCAAGAGGTTGCGTCTTCACAGATTGATTAATGACGGGAATGGCAATCGACTGATGCCCAGGATGATAGATAAGCTCTCGGTTTTCGTCGAGTTTTACCCGTTGCATGCCGTTAAAAAAACCAGCGAGCCCATAAAAGTCTGCCTGCCCCCATTTCTCGAATGGGTGGTGATGGCACTGAGCGCAATCCATCCGTATCCCTAAGAATGCCTGACTGATTGCTTTCGTCACATCCTCCGGTGTACGTTGACTGCGGTAGAAATTAGCGGGGCCCACGTTCCCAGTATTTCCCGTTGCGATGATAACATCGTACACCCAATCATCGTAGGGTCTGTTCTCCTGTATTTGCTTTCGGATCCAGCGATGGAAAGTGTAAGCACTGCGACCACCGATCGTCTTTGAATTGATCATCATGATGTCCGACCAGCGTTGCGTCCAATAGTTGATGTAATCCTCCGACACCAAAGCCTCTTCGATAGCGGTGGCACGCTTATTGGGCGAATCATTGGCCAGGAATGCCTGCACCCGTCCCGACGTGGGCAGTGTCCCTGTCGTTTTGACAAAGAGCCTCCTAATAAAAGTGGCATCGTCACATTGTTCAGAAGGATTGATCCGCAGTTGTTCCCATTTGTCCCATGCCAGGTTGTCGATTTCGTTTTGATTGGAAAACCATTCGGGACGAATCAGTTTATCTGTTCCTAGTTGGGGTATGACCACACGGGCGACATCCACTTTTCCCATGTAACTGATCGTGATCGCGGCCTCGCCAGCCAATTTTCCGGTCTCAATCACACCCTTTATGTTGCAGTCTGCGATCACTTCCATATTGGTGGTATAGGTAGCTGCGCGGGTGACATCCCTGATACTACCATCACTGTAAGTTGCGACGACACGTAATTGCTGTAACGTCCGGGGAGTCATGCTGCGGGTTTCAGGTGTAACATCAATCTGTGTTACGGTGGGTGTCTCGTTGCTGCCCCATGGTAATCCTTGATTAATCCATTCGCGCAATAACTCCGCATCCTGTGAGTCCACTTTCATGCGGGCGCCGCCGCCGTGTGCCACCAATCCCGTAGCTTTGCTGTAAATCAGGCTTTGCTCGATTGCCCCAGGAAAAATTCGCCGCCCTCGACTTTGTCTGGTAAGTGCCTCGAAATCCGTTAGCGGGTCGAAACCGAATACGCTTAACTGAAATCCATTTTGTCCGCCCTGACGGCCATGACACCCTCCACTGTTGCAGTGGCGTTTGGTCAGTAGCGGAATTATATCGACTTCAAAACTGATCGCGGGATACTCGCTATATCCACGAACGATAACTGGGATAGAGGTTGTAAATCCCTTAACGCTTACCTGCAGCGAAGTCTGACCCGCGCGAAGACCTAAAACGAGCGAATCCATTAGAGTAGCAATACCTTCGTCAGCAATACTAATTTGTGCCTGATGCGTTAGGTCGACGGGAGGCTGATCCTCCCTTCGTCCCGTGATGAGTATCTGTGTCTGACGATTTCCCCCCGTGATTACAATCGTCGAAGGTTCAATATCAATAGACTGAAATTCTGCCCCCTGCGCCGATTGGGTAATGACCAGCAGGAGAATACATGCGGCAAGTGAGCGAATGAGGATCATGGATTAATTATAAAATAAACAGTTGTATTATCAATACCCTTCGTACAGAACCGCCGCCGGACAAGGGTACCGACACTGTAGATTGCAGGGATGAAGTGACTCTGGAGAAGGTACTCCTCATGGTGAACCAAGCGAAACGACTACAGATAGGGACTGTAACTTATCAAGCAATTCGTGCCATGATTTGGTAAATTGGTTGAACGTCGTCTCGAGTTGATATTACAAACCATGCTCCACACATGTTTTTGGACCGCATGAATACCGCAGAATTCATTTTGTCAGATGCAACGCAATGATAGCGAAAACAAAAGCGAAAATTTCAGTGCGCCTGCTATTTCTTCTATCGGTGCTGTCGGCTTTATTGATTTTCGACACGCTGAATGCACAAAGTCCACCGAGCAAATTCGCCGTCATCGGATACCTACCGGAATATCGACTCAATTCGATCAAGCCGGATGCTTTAAACGGAGTTACTGATTTGATCTATTTCGGACTCGTCCCTAATAAAAACGGTCGTCTAGCAGAAACCCCCATACCCCGTGCGGCATTGATTAAGCTCCAGTCCATCAAACAACAGTCCGACTGTCGGTTATTACTTTCCGTCGGTGGGTGGGATCGTTCAAACGGATTTGCGGAACTGACTTCGTCCGCAGCAACTCGCCAGATTTTTATTCACAACCTCGTTCAGTATTGCCGGCAAAATGGCTTCCATGGAATTGACTACGACTGGGAACATCCAAAAACCAAAATTGAATTATCTAATTACGTCAAACTGATAACGGAAACCAGTAATGCCTGCCATCCACACAGCATGATTGTTACAGTAGCACAGGCCGCGTGGCAAAATCTTGGTAAAGATGCCTATCAAGCAGTCGATCGTGTTCACTTAATGACTTATGACCACGAATTTCCACATGCGACCTACGATAAAAGCACCAAGGACATCGAACGGGTGATTGGCTGGGGTTGCGCTCCTGGAAAATTGGCGCTAGGAATACCCTTTTACGGAAGAAACAAAGATCGCAAGGCTCGCACTTACGCAGAAATCACAGCAAATCAACCAGTAGATGCAACCAAGGACCTGATCGCTGGTTTTGCCTTCAATGGTCAGGCGACGGTTGCCAAGAAGGTCCGTTACGCTGCGGAACAAAAGCTCGCGGGCGTGATGATCTGGGAATTAGGACAGGATTCCAGTCGGTCAGAATCAGGATTATTGGAGGCTATTAGGAAACAAGTAAAGTCAGCCGCGACAGGGAAATAGTGATCAAGGGCTTACGTCGGCGTGACGTCACGTTGACTGAGCAGCGCTGAAACAATCTAGTTATTTATCTGCGGCAGACCCAACGTCCTTGCGGTAAATAAACGAATCCGATGACAACAGCGAAATTACCAGAGATTTCATACTGCCGTTGCTATCGACATACGCCCGATAGGCATCCTGCAAGGTCTTAGCATCACCCAGTGTTTCGTTGCGACCAAGAAAAAAACGAAATACGTGTCGGACGAATACTTGTTCCACGTGTTCGGAATTCGCCAGTCGTTCGATAAGTTCAAACGGCGTCTTCACCTCCCCGTCCAGTTCGGCAACGCCGCTATTGAGCACGCCGCCGCTAGTTTCCACTGGCCTTTCCAATTCATCAAAGCGATAGCGACCGTAATGATCGAATTGTTCGAACGGTAAACCCAGCGGATTCATTTTGCTGTGGCATTTGTAACATTCGCTTACGCGCGTAACGTGCATCCGCTGGCGAAGCGTCCAGGTAGGTTCATCCGGCAGTTTTGCGTCCACCGTGATGGGAATGTCTGGAATCATACCGCCCAACAATTTGTAGCGAATCCAGTGACCTCGGCGAATAGGGTCGTTATCGAAATTTGAGGAATGTGCTATGAGCCAAGCAGGATGCGTCAGGACACCCATTCGCTGATCTTTGGGAAAACTCACTGGCCGTGTTGTTTTCTTGAAATCAGGGGGAAGGTTAAAGGTAAGCTGATTGCCCCGTTCTTTATGGCTGTAAAACAAAACATACATGTCGCTAGTGGTCAGCAAAGTATGCAATACCTGTTCGTCTTTCTCTAACACGTGTTGGATGAGGACGTCTAGATCGTGAACAAGACCAGGTGCCCAATGCATATGTTTTGGAATCTTATCTTTAAAAATGTCATTAGCTTTTTCGTAATCGAAGTACTCCTGGAAGAACTGGAGCAACCGCTGGGGAGCGTAGCGATTGTCTTGAATGAGACGCTCTGCCTGCACTTGGAGCGTTTCGTTGATGGAGGAATTGCTGGACTCAAATGTCGCTAGCAATTCCCTTTCCGGCGGCCTGTCGGTTATTGCATAGGCCAACGCATGGGCGAGTTCGCGGGAGGAAAGCTGGATCAATCCGTTGGCATCCGGCTTAGCAGATGCACCCTCAAACCGAAAAATAGTTTCCGGTTTGAGAATGATCGAGGCATAGGCAGCTTGCAGTCCATAGGGTTCACCAAGTTGCTTGTCGATACGATCGAGTAGTGCCATCAATGAGGACAGTTCCTCATCAGAAGGTGTTCTCCGGAGAACATTTTGGTACTGCTGAATCAGCATGTGTTCAATGGCCTCGCGCTTCGTGGCCCCGCGACCGATGTGCCCCGCGATGGCTTTCTCGGCGACCCCATCTTTGGTCTGATTTTCCGCCGCCGTGATCGCAAGTTCCGTAACCTGCTCCGCCATAATCTCATTGAGCGGATACTTGCCTTTGAAGTCGGTAAAATTCCCGAGCGGCTTATCAAAATCGAATGGATTCGTCGTAAAGTTGAACCTCGAGGCGGCACTGAGTTTACTGCGAAGGGTCTCAGGACTGACACGCCAAATCCGCGCGCCAACATCGACCGAACGATTACGCTCGTTGGATGAAAATAAAAGTTCATGCGGGACCAAATTTCCATATCCCTCAGCATCTGACTTATCTTCAGGCTGCAGACCATGTTGAGCAAGTGCGGTAGCAATCCATGTTTCGGCCTGACGTGATTCGCGGCGGGTGGGGAAGGCATCCGCCCCAACGAACGGCATTTCATTGAATTGCAGCGATTCAAGCACGCGATACCAAAGCTTAGCTTCATGGGCATTTTTGATAGTCAGTGTCAGATTATCAAGTCGCACCTCCCCTTCTGCTTCATCTGCGCCGTGACATTGCAGGCAGTATGTTTTGAGAAAGGTTTTGATGTTCGGTTCAGCCGCGGACGCGTCGTGCACAAAACAACTGACAACGATGAAAATTGCGCCAAGAGACCAACGCTTAAAGGGAACGATCATTTGTTCGCCCTCGCAGCTTCTTCCTCGGCTTTTTTCTCGGCGACGAGTTCAGCGTAAGTTCGGGTCATGCGGTTTCCCTGACGGATAACCAACCGTGCGCCGGCGTAGGGCATTGTCTCGTCCCCATTGTAACCGGTGCGGTAGGCGACATTTAGGTTGCTAACGGGGCTACACCAAGATCCACCTCGTAAAACAGCAATGCCACGGTCGCGCGATGTTTTCAGATGATAGTTTACAGATCCAATCTGTTCGGTGTAATAGCCAGCACACAGCTCACTAGCATTTCCGAACATGTCATGTATTCCCCATGTGTTAGGGAGATACCTTCCAATGTGTCTAAAACCGTGCGCATAGCCGTCATTAATTTCCTGATGAGCAAAGATGAAATGGACCTCCTCACGGGCGTTGAAGAGACTAAGGTCCGCAAAATTCGCATGCTGCCCAAGTTGGTCGATGGGTGACGGGAGAGAGCGGGCCGACCCAGCACGGGCGGCATACTCCCATTCTGCTTCTGTCGGCAAGTCGTAGCTCCACCCAGGGGCTGCGATCTTTTTGTGCAGTGGTTCCAGCAACATCTCAACTCGAATTGCGCCAGCCGGGTGCATTGGGTCATTACCGGACTGATTGGAAAAGCCGATATTCATGCGAGCAATATCAAAGCGGGTAAGTTCGAATTTGCTGATCCAGAATCCTTTGTCGATCGTGACGGCTACTGGCTGGGTATCAATAAATCCGGTATCACCCATGATGTATTTCCCGGGAGGGCACCAGATGAAATTCATTCCATCCGGAGCAATCCATTGATCGCCGGCCGATTCACCTTTGATCAGCCGGTTCGCTGGGGAAATGACCGACGCTGGTATTCCATGCAAAACAATCGGTTCTGCTGGTTCCACTGACACATAGGCACTGTTGGAAAACAATGTGCGCAGATCTGTTTTTGGGTCCAGCATCCAACTGGTGAGCATGTTGGCAAGAGAGTCTTCTGCGGAAGCCGATTTGTTAATCACGGCCAAGCCTCCACGATTGGTTCCACCTCTACTGGCAAGTCCGTTCAGCGGGGACCGGAGGAATTTACGTACATCATCGTCGTCGTTGAGAAGATCGAAAAGAATCACATTAAAACGGGCAATATTGGCTTGCTGGAGATTGTCCACCAAGTCGCCTATCACAATCTCTTCACCGGAAAAGTTCCATTTGTCGCCATCTTGTTCCACACGACCACGATAGTAGATTAAGTTGAACGCGTGGTGTGGCGTGTTTAACGCACAATCAGCTAGGGTACCCTTAGAAATCAGAAAGCCCCGCTTCTTCAATGCGGACTCTAGCTCAATGCTCGTATTGCCGACGAGACAAGCGCGACGGAATTGGCTTGGTTCTTCACCGAGACATAGGCCGACAACGACTAGGGAGAGCACAAAACCTAAAAAGTATATCAGAAGATGTCGCTGACAAATCACATCAATTCCTTGTTATGCCAAAAGCTCCGGGCAGGGTCCGGTCTGCATCGTTTTTTCATCGAGGTCCGGATCCAAGCGTCCAAAAGTCTCTTGCGGTGCTCCGGCGACGTGCAGCAGGGTTGAATAAAAAGAACCAACGGTGCGATGTCCCGGCTTGCCATAACCGGGGTAATTAATATATCGCCCACCCAACTTCAGGCGACCGCCCAGGTCGCCAACCAGCAACATGGGCCACTCCATTGCGGTGGAATGATGCGTGTCCGGTGCGTCGCTCATGTAAACGATAAGTGTATTATCCATCATCGTGCCGTTGCCCTCAGGCATCGATTCCAAGCGAGATACCATCTTGGCTATTTGCGTCATCACGAAGCCGCGAGATTTCTCATACAAGGGTATCCCGCGTGCATCACGTCGGTTTCCGCCCATATGGCCATACTGATGGTTGGATTCTTCAATGCCGATTCCCAAATAGGGCTGAGCGTTAATTTCTCCGGCAGCACTGGTAATCGTGGCAACATTACTCAAGCCACCAATAAGCGCACAGGATGCGATTTCAAACTGAGCCTCAAGCCGTCTGGTCGCGATGGTTGACGTGAAACGGTCATCGGGACGGGGTGCGGATTTACGAAGTTGATCCTCGGCATCGAGCAACCTGTACTGTCGCTTGGCGAGTGAATCGTAGGCGTCTAGATAAGCCTCCAGTTCAACACCACCAAGAGCGCCTAGTGCTTTTTGCGTGTGTTTTACATCGTCAACCATATAATCCAGTAAATTGCGTTTCAGATGAAAGCGTTTATTTAGATCGCCCGCCGCGGCAACGCTGAAAAACGCGTTATAGGCTTTTTCCGGATTGAGTGCGATGGCAAGGGGTTTGTGTGGTCCGCGGGCTGAAAATGAAAGCGTTGCATTCCTGCCGGCATTAGCTGACATGCCCACCCCTATCCACGGCAGTATTCCGGGAACGGTCTGACCAAGCTGATAGTCAATCGTGATTCCGAGTGGAGCAGTCGTACTCGCACCGGAAAGCCGATACTGTCCTAAAGCGCCGCTTGACGTTGAGTGTCCTCCCCCAGTGGACTTGCCCGACAGTCCCTGCAAAACAGTAACACGTTTTTTATGTGCTTCTAGGGGCGCCAGGCCATTGGGCAGTCGATGCTCGGTGAGATCCAGTGATTCGAACAATTCTCGGTTAGCGTATGGCTCAAAGGGAATCGTTTCCGGACAAGCTTGAATCGCGTCGAAACCGTTACTCTGCAGGACAAAGACAAAACGTGGCGGCAGAGTGTTCCCATCCGCATTGGCCATAACGCGTTCCGTTAGTGCTCCGAGTAGCAGCGAGCCTGCACCTAAGGATAAACCTTTAAGTGACTGGCGACGATTTAGAACTAACATTTGAAGTTTCCGTAGTTAATAATCGGTTCAACCAACCTTGTCTTATTATAGTCATTCTCCGTATAAACGTCTGCCTGAATAATGGAGGCGGCGTTTCGTGAACGGACAAGGATCAACGTTCAACAGCAGGCTTTTTCGTGACGGGTTGGGCGTTGGGCACCGCTGGTGCGGGCTGTTTACGACTATGTAGATTATAAAACTCGAATATCTTAGGCAACGTGTCCCAGGCAACTTCAAGATGACTGCCACCCGCAACTTCTTGATAGGTAACCTTTAAGCCAACCGTCTTCGCGCTTTTCACCAGCCTGCGCGTCACCGCAACGCGTACCAGAAGATCCAACTCACCCTGCACAATGAACACGGGTGTCTGCGCTATCGCTTTCAGCGTCGTCGCCGGCTTGTAATAGGCTGGGGCAGCGACGGCGACGGCCGCAAATTGATCTGGATATTTTGCCGCAAGATGTAAACTTCCGCCTCCTCCCATCGAATGACCATAAAGGTAAACCCGACGCTCGTCAATTTTCAATTCCGCACGCGTAATTGCCAGAACATTTAGTACATCCTTTTCGCTTAATTCGCCTAAGTTCTCCGGAAGCGAACCCCCAACACGCCAGCCGAAACTTCCATACCAACCACGATCGTTGTAACCCATCGGTGCCACAATAATATAGTTGTGTTTCTCGGCCAGCTGTTGCAAGTTCGGGTACCGAATGATCTGTTGTGGATTACTGCGCAAGCCGTGGAGAGCTACAATCAATGGGTATTTCTTGGTGTTATCGTACGATTTGGGAATGTATAACGTGTAATCCAATTCCTTACGAGCCAAGGTAAAGTTATACCGTCGATTTAAAATCACGCCCGTTTTTAATTCGGCCGATAACGCATCGCTAGAAACGAGCGTGGCGATCAGAATGGCTAATACAAGTCGTTTCAAAATAGTAACCTCGGAAAATCGAAAATCTTTGATCAAGAAGCGTATGAACATACAATATCTTTTTTTGTTGACCGTGCCTACATTAATAGCGACAGATGTATCTTCCAAATTCCCCCACTGCCGGTTGGGTACCTACATCACTATTAAAGCAGCTTATTGGATTGGGTGCTCTCAGACATGTCATTTATTAATTGCACGCGTCCATCGAAGAAGAGCAAATTACGACTGGCTGGTGTGGTTTACGGCTGTGGCGTATCTTAGACAAAACAACCATCTTTTGTCGTGAAAGTCAGGACAAGACAAATGCGTGAGAGTTCGTACAATTAGCCGAAAAGAGTTTTAGAGTTACATAGCCACCTAGTATTGCCACCACTAAGTACCTCGACCATAACTCCGCTGGGTAGAACCGATATAGGGTCCGTTGCGGTAAAACAATTGACACTAAGTTTCCGTTTCTATATACTCATCGCCTTTATGAAAACCTACCCGAAATCCGTCTTAAATCAGAATATCTAGACGGATTTTCCGCACATTCACTCTTCCGAGAACAAGGGAATCGAATATGAATTTTGAATCAGATTCAATAGGCGCTGAGACTGAGTACGATGATCATGAATCTAAACAAGCCGGCGACGAATCGGAGTCTGCTGCTGAGTTTGTAAACGCACCGTCCGAGCCGTCGTCAGACATTTCCCGGGACGATAGCGAACCTCCGGAAACCGTTCCCGAACCCAAACCTCGGTTACCTCGGGCTGGCACCGCTTTTTTGGCATTCGCTACCTTCATCTTAACACAGTTGGTCGCTGGCATATTCGTGGTAATCGGTGCCTGGATATACGCCGTCGCCGCATTAGGACTAAAACCGGACGAGGCTGGGTTTATGGACTTTATCATGCAAACCACCCTTTACAGCGCCGTTCCCATTTCCATTCTTGCAGGCTACGCCGTGCTCATGGTAACTCGCTGGCTCGCGCGTGACGTCATCACGGACGGTGAAATCACGGGAGTCGGCTGGGTCGAGTCCTCACCGCTGAGATGCCTGCTGGGCGCAGCACTGGGAGTGGCCATCTGTTGCAGCACGACCTTTTTGATGATCACGCTTTTTCCAAATTTAGAGCCTGAACCGGGAGGGCCCTTCGAAGACATGCTTAATCAGGGAGGTGTCATGCTGCTGTTATTGATCATTCTGGCCTTAGTCTTAGCGCCGCTCGTCGAAGAATTTCTTTTCCGGGGTGTGATGCTAGCCGGATTCACGCGATCCTTTGGATTTCCCCTTGCCGTTTTCTTTTGCACTTCCCTGTTTGTTCTCTTGCATTTTGACGCGATCCTGCGTTACACCCCCGCAGTCATCCCTCTCACCGGAATTTCACTAGCGCTGGTATTCCTACGAGTCAAGTTCAAGTCGTTGTGGCCCGCGATTGCCGCGCATTTCGGGTATAACGGCATGGCCCTTTTAGTACCTACGATTTTAGAACTCATTTCCTCCGCAGAATAGCAAAGGCCCGTGGCTGGACAGGGAGTAGATAAGGCTAGATTCCAGTAACAGGAACGTTCCGTCAGGAACCAGAAGTACTCCAATTTGTGGTAAAATTGGACGGTAGAATTCAACACAAGCTGAATTTTCTAACCTTGGCGGATGGGACTCCTTGAGACCTTACAATGCCGCGCTGCTATTCAAACAAACAAGGATGATTCCCGTGAGTCTTCGCAATTTTTCGCTTTGGTTTCTACTGTGCCTGTTGTGCACTAGCGGGCTGCCGATAAACATCTCAGCGGAAGACTGGCCTCAGTTTCGTGGGGCCAATTCATCCGGCATTGCTTCAGAAACTTCCGCACCCATTCATTTCGGACCTGACACGAACGTTCTTTGGAAGCTACCGCTGGACCCTGGACACAGTTCGCCCTGTATTGTTGGCGACAGTATCTTCCTGACCACGTACCAAAAACCGCCGCATTCGCTTTCCGTCCTTTGTATCGACCGCAACCTTGGAACCGTTAGCTGGCAGCGCCGCGTAAATGCAAAATCGATTGAAAGGGGACATCCCTCGTTTAATCCGGCCAGCAGCACGCCCACTTCCGACGGGCAACGCGTGGTTGCCTACTTTGGATCCTATGGATTGATTTGTTTCGACATGCTCGGTACAAAATTATGGGATCTGCAGATGCCCCTCACGAAATCTTACTCCGGCAACGCCACCTCCCCCGCCATTTTTGGAGATCTGGTCATTCTGTACCGAGGTAATTATGTCGACCATTTTTTGTTGGCAGTTAACAAAACAACCGGGAAGGAAGTATGGCGTGTAAAGCAGGACGAACACATCACTGGCGAAATGGCATGTACCGCCTGCCCCATCGTTGTGGACGGAAAGTTGATCGTCCACACCGCTCGCGCCGTCCAGGCATTTCAGTTAGACACTGGTAAACACTTATGGACGGTTAAATGTGCGACGACCGCCACTAGCACGCCAGTCCTCGCTCAGGATGAAGTGATCGTCGCTGCTTGGAATAAATTAGGAGAGGATGCGCTGCGACCACCATTTCCGGATTTCGAGCAACTTGTGAAACAGAATGACAAAAACGATGATCGCCAAATTGGACGCGACGAGTTTCCGACGTTTTGGATCTTCCATCGACCCGAGGGTGCGGAAGCCCCTCAGAACGGCGCCACGGTCCGATTTCAGCAGGTTGATAGCAATCGGGATGGACAAATTGTCGCGTCGGAATGGAAAAAACAAATCGCGGGGATCGAACGTTATCGTGCGCAGGCTTCTCAACACGGCATGCTCGCAATCAAACTCAACCAGTCCAACCCAAATGACCCAACCAACGTTCGCGTATTGGACACGGCGTCCATTCCCGAGGTTCCTTCGCCCCTCAGCAATAATGGCTATTTGTATTTTGTTAAGAACGGCGGAATCCTGACCTGTCTTGAAATCTCCACCGGTAAACGCATCTATCGCATGCGCACCTCGGGCCGAGGAACCCACTATGCTTCCCCCTTGATTGCCGGTGGCAAATTATACACCATCTCCGGTGCTGGACTCATTTCCGTCCTCACGCTCGGACCAAATCCTAAAATCCTGGCTACCAATGATATGCGAGACGAGGTTTACGCCAGTCCTGCTGTGGTCGATGGCACAATTTATGTCCGTACTCATGCAACGCTTTACGCTTTCAAGCATCCCACCAAACGCTAGCGGATCCTCGGTAGGACGAGGTCAACCGTAACTACATCTGCGATTTATTCTATGTTTGTTAATCAGTCAAAATACCACTTCAACCATTCTCCTTCGTTCTTGTTGGTCTTGAGTTTTACTAACAATCAAGGTAATTTTAAAGACAGTATTAGCCGACCTTACCTCGCCGACCCTTGTATATTAAATGCTTTGCGAGCGTGAACAAGAAATCGGTTCGGCAGTTCATTAAAATCGCGCCCCGCAGCTGAGAAGAGCGATAAGCCTATGAAGACACTAAAGCTCGCCATCCTACTGGTTTTCATCAGCGTCGGCACACTTCTGACTGCCGATAGTCCTGAGATTCCCATCACTCTGGAAGCGGCTAGGGAATTGGGTCGGGAAAAATCAAGATTTTTAAACGAAAGCGAAACAGCGTCAAAAGCCACGCACGCCACTGCCAAGGCGAATCTTACTCACTTTCGCAAGTCGGTGCGGCCGCTGCTCAACAAAAACTGTTTAGCCTGCCATGGACCCGCAAGGTCCGAGGGCAAACTTCGTGTCGACCAACTAAATCCTAATCTACTATCCGGTTCTGACATCGGGAAATGGCGGGCGGTCTACAACGTTCTCAGCAACTCAGAGATGCCGCCCGCTGACGAACCTGATTACGCATTGACCAATGCGGATCGCGGCAACATTGTTGATTGGCTCAGCGGCGAATTGAATAAGGCGTCGCTCCAACGCGGTAACAATAACGAACACTCGTCCTTTCGCCGGCTGACCAAATACGAATACAACTACGCTCTGCAGGATCTGCTGGGCTTGCCCTATGACCTCGCTAATATACTACCTCCGGAAACGGCATCCGAGGACGGTTTTAAGAATAGCTCGGAACTGCTGCAGATGTCTGCCATGCAGTTTGAGACCTATCGTGAGATCGGTCTTAAGGCTCTCAAGCGAGCCACTGTGAGTGGCGATCGTCCGCCAGTTGTCACTTACATCATCTCGATGCAGCAACAGATGCAGAAGGTAACGGGGGGCAAGGACGACAAGACATTCGATAAAGACGACGCCAACTATGGCAAGAACAGGACTCGGCAACATCTGTTTAATCAAGAGAGGGGCAAGGGTTTTCATTTCTCCAACGGCAAGATAACACCGGAGCCAGAGGCGGTCGCGGGGCAAACACCGGCGGCATCTTCTGTCGTGCTGGTTCTTCCACGATCCAACGAACTAAAGCTGGACCTGGGTCGCTTTCTACCCGACGAAGGAATCATGCGGGTTCGCATTCGCGCTCGACGGTCAACCATGGCACCAGACGAGTACGCGGCCCTACGGCTAATTTTCAGTGCTCACACGAGCAACAACGCCAACTTTTCTCAGGTCATCAGTCAACGCGACCTGCCGGTTACGGCAGCGGCCGACAACCCCGAATTCATCGACTTCGATATCCCACTGGGTGACATCCAGCGCAATCCGTTCCGTAAATTGGCCACAAAATTTCCCCGTCGCGACGAGTTCCTGCATATCCGTAATGAATCCAATGCACACCACCGCGAAGAACCTCTCCACGTTCTTATTGACTATATAGAAATCAGTGCTCCTTTCTATGAACATTGGCCGCCACAAACACAT
>DTSG01000033.1 GCA_012965455.1 Planctomycetaceae bacterium
ATTCGGATTCTTGGCACATTAGGCTTCGGTAAGGAGGCGATGGGACTTGGTGATGTGCACCTTCTTGCTGGTGTTGGCGCGATCATCGGGTGGTGGGACCCAATCCTAATTTTCTTCATCGCTCCGTTTAGTGGCCTACTTTGGGTTGCTGTATCATCGTTACTTGAGAAGATAGGTAAGCAATGTAACGAAATCCCATATGGGCCTCACCTAGCAGTCGCTACACTCATCGTGGTCTTCTGCCGTCCTGCAGTCGATTGGGCGTGGTCTGTGGTCATGCCGAGCGTACAACAACACACAAGTGAAAAATTACAGTTAAATCTCTTGCTAGACGATTTGACTAATGGAGAAAAAACGGTTTCAATACACATAACACCACTTCCCGTTGGAAACGGCAAAGCAAAACAGGATGTTTTACTTGAACTTGGTGAAGTCCTCTGACATGGAGAAAGGACACGCATGATGCGACAAAAAGTACTGATGGTAATCACGGGAATGGCAATTGGGTTTTCAACTATAGGTTGTACGAACAATCTACAAACCGAGAACGATTTGTTGAAGACAGAAAACGAGGAACTCCGTTCTCAATACAAAGAAACAAATGTTGCGCTGCAAGCAGCAGATGATGATCTTAGGCGCACGCAGGGTGACTTACGTGCTGAACAAGAACGAGCCGAAGAACTACAAACAGCACTAGATACTCGACCTGAGACAATAAGTATCTTTGAAAACATCAGTGGTGTTGATGTTACCCTTCGCGATAAAGATTTAGCGCTTACGGTAGCAAGCGACTTATTATTCAACTCAGGTAGTGCGACGTTGCGCAAGAGTGCGACTACAACGTTAAGTCAAGTTGCCGCTGCTCTAGCTTCAACGTATCCGAATCAATCCATCGTGATCATGGGGTATACAGATACCGATAAGATTAAAAAGAGTAATTTCAAAAGCAATTGGCATCTCGCCTTTGATCGCGCATGGTCTGTTCGTGATTATCTTGTTTCAAAAGGTGTAAACAAAGATCGAATCGCTATCGAAAGTTGGGGACCGACGAAGCCCTTGAACACCAAGGAGGCGAGTCGTCGCGTTGATATCGTTGTCGTAGACGGATAATTCCCTCGATTTGTTTAGTCGCACGGTGAGCAGATCTTTCTGCTTGCCGTGTTTTTTATTGGCATGCTTGGTAAGATATGCACCTCATGGGAATTCACGATCGAGATTATGCCCGTCCACAACAGCGAGGGAGTTTTGGATCCGGAGGAGGTTTCGGGGGTGGTCAACGAAAGAAGTGGTCTGTGACGACATGGCTCATCATGATATGTGTCGCAGTGTCTATGCTTGACCCATTCTTGAATGGTCTGATCAGAGATTGGTTGCATATGTCCACGAAGCATGCGATTTGGGGGATTCAATATTGGAGGTTTATCGGATTTCAATTTTTGCATGCCGACGTGCAACACCTTATATTTAATATGATTGGCTTGTACTTTTTTGGCCCACTTTTATACAATGTTGTTTTAAAACGTAACAGCCTG
>DTSG01000034.1 GCA_012965455.1 Planctomycetaceae bacterium
CATATCCCTGCGACTTGAGAACTTCGGCGACGGTGAGTTCATCAGGGTTCAGTCCGCGGCGACTGCGGGGAATCAGCACCCAATGCCCTGTAAAATCTTCGTGCATTCCAACTCGTCGGGGATAGCAACCCGTCATCAGACTGGCGCGCGACGGCGTACAAACCGGACTGGAGGAATAGAAGTCCGTGAACATCATGCCATCAGTGGCCAGTTGATCAACGTGGGGAGTCCTGTTTTTTGTTGAACCATAACAACCCAAATCGCCATATCCCAAATCATCGCAGAAGATAACGATGATGTTAAGAGCGGTGGTGTCAGCGGATTGCAAGGCAGCTGTTAATGACAGCAAAGCAAGGGTGATTACAAGTTTCATAGTATACTCGTGGGCCATTATCAGCGTGTTTATGGTTTTTCATGTTTTATCGGTTTACTTACGAAGGCTCAGTGCATTATAAAACAAGAGCCGGCAGCTACTAAGTCCATAATTGGGAATAAGCAATTTACACCATGAAATATACGTTTCAATTTTTGTCGCTAACCATTGCACTGCTCGCGTTCCAATTGGTTGCATTCGGTGCCAAGCCTTGGATCATCGATCCACACACCCATTTCAAAGGTGCTACTCAAATTGAGTATGAACGGGAGCGCGTCCAGCGCGTGCCACAAGATTCATTGGGACGCGTGGTTACAGCCGAGGACTACCGCGACGTAGCTAATCGCCTGGAAATTCGTTCGACATTGGTCATTGAGGCATGCGATCAGCATAAACCGGAATTCAACGACTGGGTGCTAAATGAAGCCCAATCGGAATTGATATGTGGATATGTCGCTCGTGGTGATTTAACGGATCCTGCATTTCCGCAGCATTTCCAGCGGTACTATAACACTGGGTATTTGAACGGATTCCGCTTTCGATTTGATGAGCTCCGCGGATATTTAGACAACGAACTCGCGCGAAAGCACTTACGTCTATTAGAAAACCACGGCATGGTCGTAGATCTGTTGATCGAGGCCTCCCACGCGGATGATGTGTCAGCTCTGGCGGATGCCTATCCTGGTTTGAGAATTGTAGTAAACCATTGTTTTCGAGCCAAGATTATCGACAGCGACATATCGATGGAATTGAAATCGGCGATTATTCAGTGTGCCCGCCATCGAAACGTCTACTGTAAAATCTCCAGCATCAACAACTTCTCGGAGGTGTTACCGTTCACCGTCGCCGCTCCTACCGAACTGGAATATTATCTTCCGATTCTTAATCCGGTATATGATGCTTTCGGGCCCAATCGCGTGATCTTTGCAACCAACTGGGGGGTCAGCGCTCATTTCGGGTCGGTAGACAATGTGAAGAATATTATTATGGAATTTCTTGAACCTAAAGGGCAACTGGTGATAAACAAAGCGATGTATCGCAACGCGATGAAAGTCTACAATATTCGCCGCCGCTATTTGAGGTGAGGTCGAATGGGTGGACTACGGTTTGCTAATTACGGTCTTCATAGCGCGGTTCCCCAGAATATCCTCA
>DTSG01000035.1 GCA_012965455.1 Planctomycetaceae bacterium
GGCTCAATTCGCAGCTCCGTTTTTTCATACCGGCCTACTCCGTTCAGGGTTGACCGTATTAAAAAAGTCAATTACAGTGCGAAATAGAAGAGAGAGCCTTCCCAACCAAGGAACATGGCACCATGTTACGATTACTGCTACTATCACTAAGCTTGCTCAGCCTGCTTCTGGCATGGCCATAGGGTGTATGTAACTATGAAATAAGTACATTTCGCAATACACCCGGGGAAACCACCTCGGGTTATTTTTTTACCCCCTTGCATAGAAGCAGAGTAACCCCGGATAGTTCAAGTTTTCAACTTTAAGTGAACCAACTCCATGAACGACATGCAACAAATAACGATATTCGATACCACATTACGTGACGGCGAACAGTCACCCGGCTGCAGCATGAACCTCAGTGAAAAGCTGGAATTGGCTCAAGCTTTGATTGACCTGGGTGTCGATGTAATCGAAGCGGGATTTCCAATCGCCTCACCGGGTGACTTTCAGGCCGTCAGTGAAATATCACAAACACTGTCAGGTGCCGTCATCTGTGGCCTGGCTCGTTGCTCTGAGAAAGACATTGATCGTGCCTGGGAAGCACTCCGACATGCCGAGCAGAGCAGGATTCATGTGTTTCTTGCTACCAGTGCGATCCACCGCGAATTCAAACTGAAAATGACTCGCGCAGAGATCATCCAGCGTGCGGTGGACGGAGTGCGCCAGGCGGTGGGATATTGTGATGATGTCGAGTTTTCTCCGGAAGATGCTGCCCGTACTGAACATGATTTTCTATGTGAGGTGGTTGAAGCTGCAATTGCCGCCGGGGCGACAACGGTGAATATTCCGGATACGGTCGGCTATGCCACTCCACAGCAAATGGGCGCCACCATCAGGATGCTTTGCGATCGCGTACCGAATATCGACAAGGCGGTGATCAGTGTCCATTGCCATAATGATTTAGGGTTAGCGGTTGCAAACAGTTTAGCCGCTGTTGAAAACGGTGCCGGCCAAATCGAGTGTACGATCAACGGCATTGGCGAGCGGGCCGGGAACTGTTCACTGGAAGAGGTCGTGATGGCGATGAACACGCGGGAAGATATCTACCGCTGCCAAACCGGGATCAATACCACACGCCTGGTACCTGCCAGCCGGTTACTGTCCTCCATTACCGGTATGAACGTCCAGCGCAATAAAGCGATCGTGGGACGCAATGCATTCGCACATGAAGCAGGAATTCACCAGGATGGGATGCTCAAGGAAAGAACGACCTATGAAATCATGCGTCCGGAAGATGTCGGATTCACGAAAACAGATTTAATACTTGGAAAGCATTCCGGTCGGGCAGCGCTCGGTGATCGTGCCCGGGAACTGGGCTACCACCTCTCTGGTGAGCAATTACAGCGAGTATTCAGCGAGTTTAAGAAACTAGCTGACAAGAAAAAAGAAATCTATGACGGAGATATTCATGCTCTGATTCAACAGGAAATCCTCGGCGACTTCAAACGGGATGGCGCTGGTGGCGAAGTAGTGATGC
>DTSG01000036.1 GCA_012965455.1 Planctomycetaceae bacterium
CGGTTTTTGAAATGCATGAGGTTTATCGGCGGCGCTAGCGAATAAGTAAACTGCCGAAATGAGCGTTGGGTTTGTTGGTCGAGCGTGATTTCAATGGGGTGGTTGAATTTGGCAGTCAATAGTTCAGAACACGTGTTGGCTGCTTCGGCAAACAATCGCTGTAAACCAGCAAGAGCTTCGTGCCCGATTTCCGCTGCGGAGGTATTAATTTGTTCTGGAGTGTTTAAATCTTGCATAAGATATCCGTCCTTGGATGAAGTTGCGCGATTAAATGTATGCCCGTTTTAGCCTCGAATATGCCCAGTGCCTGTAGCAATGTACTTATAAGTGGTCAATTCCTGCAACCCACATGGCCCGCGAGCATGAAATTTGTCGGTACTGATTCCAATTTCAGCACCTAAACCGAATTCACCGCCATCGTTAAAACGCGTGCTGGCGTTGATCATGACAGCCGAACTATCAATCGCTCTAGAAAATAGGCTTGCCGCTGCTTCGTCATCCGTTACGATTGCTTCGGTATGTCCAGAACTATACAGATTTATGTGTTTTATTGCACTGTCAACATTTTCAACGACTTTGATCGAAATTTCTGGTCCTAAGAACTCGCGACCGTAATCTTCGTCCGTCGCAATGATTGCGTCCGGTACTATTTCACACGTGAGCGAGTCGCCATGGATGGTGATACCGTGTTGCAGCAATGCTTGAGCGATTACTGGAATAGCTTCCGCGGCAACTTGCTCGTGAATAACCAAGGATTCACAGGCATTACACACGCCCATTCGCTGGCATTTCGAATTGACAATGATATCGACAGCCATTTGAAGATTGGCGTGCTGGTCGACATAGACGTGGCAGTTTCCGGCAAAGTGTTTCATCACGGGCATTTTCGCTTCGGCGACAACGCGGTGGATCAATCCCGCGCCACCTCGAGGAATCGCGACATCGATGCAGTCACTTTGTTGCAGCAAAAATCCGACGGCGTCACGGTCCGTGGTGGACACTAACTGTAACGAATGTTCGGGGATACCGACGTCGGCAGCGACTTTGATTAGTACATCAACAATCGCTTTGCTGGAATGAGCGGCTTCTTTGCCACCGCGCAGAATAACGGCATTGCCACTTTTAAGACAAATAGCAGCCGCATCAGCCGTGACGTTGGGTCGAGATTCATAAATGAAAAACACAACACCCAAGGGAACGCGGATTTTGGTGACTTCGAGTCCGTTAGGTCGCACTGATGATGAGATTGTTTCTCCCACCGGGTCGGGTAATAACGCAATGGCTTCTAGTGCAGTTGCAATTGACTCTACCCGCTCGTCGTCCAATGATAAGCGGTCGACCTGAGCGTCGCTTAGTTCAAAACCGGGAGCGGCTGCGATGTCCAGTGCGTTAGCGGCTAAGATCGCAGCTACGTTTTCTCGAATCGCTAGCGCACTTTGGTCTAGCCAGTGATTACGCAAGTCTGTTGAACATAACTGCAGTGCGGCTGAAGCTTGCTTGGCGTTTTGGGCAATGGTGCTGCAATAGGTACTTAATGTACTGTGATCCTCAGACATCACGTTGTCGCTTTCCGTGTAAGTTTGGTTGTTGGGCTACTACCAGAATTTTCATGCAATTCTAGATTGCCGTCAACTCGACTATCTTAGGTTACCCTTGTTTGCGGGCAGCCACTGGGGGCTGCCCCTACATGGATATCGCGGCCCCCGTTGTATCAAATCTCGGCAGTCGATTCGAAGAACATCGTTAAAGCTCGCTGTACTTCGGCTACGTCGTGCACTCGGAGAATTTGCACGCCTTGTAACGCTAATGCGATTGAGGTACCGATCGTACCCGACGTGCGTTCACATTCGCGGTCATTCAACACGTGAGCGATAAATCCTTTGCGTGAATGCCCCACGAGTAGCGGAGCGCCAAGTGCATGAAACTGATGGCATGACTTTAATAATTGCAGGTTGTGTTGATGTGATTTACCAAAACCGATGCCCGGGTCAAGGCAAATTCGGGATTGCTCGATACCCTGCTCGATAAGTTGATCTAAGCGGCCCTGTAAGTACTCGTGGATTTCAGTGATGACATCGTCGTATTGTGGATCGTCTTGCATAGTTTGTGGAGTGCCCTGCATATGCATTACACACACGCCAACGTTGGTACTAGCTGCCACGCCAGGCATTTCTGAATCGTTTGTGAGCCCTGTCACGTCATTGATAATTTCAGCTCCGGCATCAATAGCCGCTCGCGCTACTGCTGCACTGCTAGTATCGATTGAAATGGGAACCGTTGTTTGTTTTGCTAGTAGTTCAATGACGGGTATGACGCGGTTAAGTTCTTCTGGCGTTGAAACTTCCGCGGCATAGGGACGCGTGCTCTCACCGCCAATGTCCAAAATGGTTGCGCCGTCGTCCGCTAGCTGCAATGCATGGTCGACGGCCGCGGCGGCATTGTCAAATTGCCCACCATCGGAAAAGCTATCGGGCGTAACGTTGACGATTCCCATCAAGGCAGGTTGGCTGGAAAACTCAATGCGCCGCTTATGCAATTGCCAATATGATGCTCGCTGTGATGTGTCGTTCATGATGAATCTGATTGTAACTAGTATAGGGCTCCCAGTCGTCAACGCGATCTGCTGACAGCACTATATATCTTCTTGTAAGGGCAAATCCAAAGCGCCGGCAACGGCGGCATTGGTGACAGATCCCTGATGCACATTGACCGCTTCACGAATCGGTGCAAATTGAGCTGCCGCAGGTACAATTCCATGATTTGCAATTTTGATTGCCCAAGGTAACGTGACATTACACAAGGCAAATGTGCTAGTCCGTCCCACGGCACCAGGCATGTTCGTCACGCAATAATGGACAACACCTTCTTCTAAGAATGTTGGTTCGCTGTGTGTCGTGGGGCGAGAAGTCTCGACGCATCCGCCTTGGTCGACAGCAACGTCGATAATCACACTGCCCGCTTTCATTAGTTTCAAATCTTCGGCACTGACAAGTTGTGGCGCTTTGGCGCCAGGAATCAAGACTGCTCCGATGACCAAATCAGCTAATGGCAATTGTTGTCGAATGACATGGCGATCGCTGAATAACACATTAACGTTGGCGGGCATCACATCATCGAGATACCTCAATCGATCCATATTGATATCAAGGATCGTAACATCAGCTTGAAAACCTGCTGCAATTCGAGCAGCATTGGCGCCAACGATACCGCCACCGAGAATTAAAATATGGGCAGGGGGTACGCCAGGTACGCCACCTAACAAGATGCCTCTTCCCATTTGTGGTTTTTCCAGATATTTGGCACCTTCTTGCACGGACATTCGTCCAGCGACTTCGCTCATTGGTGTCAGCAACGGTAATCGCCCGTTCTCATCTTTTAACGTTTCATAAGCGACACAGGTTGCCCCTGATTGCATCATGGCTTGAGTGAGATCTGGACTCGCTGCAAAGTGGAAATAAGTGAAAATGATTTGGCCCGTTCGGATCTTTTCCCACTCCGCTGGTTGCGGTTCTTTGACCTTGATGATCATTTCAGCACGTTCAAACAAATCGTCGACGGTAACCATCTCGGCACCATGTTGCAGATACTCGTGGTCCGAGATTCCGGAGCCGAGCCCGGCATTAGGTTCTACGAGAACCGTGTGTCCGCAGCGGATAAGCTCTTCGACTCCAACAGGCAGTATTGCCACACGATATTCATCGTGAAGCGTTTCACATGGTACACCAATGATCATGGTTAGGGTCTCGTGTTTAAGAGTGGGAACGAAAGAGAAAATAGCAGAGGGTTGTGGTTAATGCGACTATTGTTTAGGTAACTCTGAAATTCTGCAACCGTTTCATCGTGAAAGTTATGGATTTATATATAGAGGCTAACACGGACCGTTAATGTCAATCCGAATCGTGATTTGTTATAATGTGTTTTTAATTAACCCAGTGACAATAAATACTATGCCAAAATCGCTATTCTGTTTTCTGTTAATTGTTTTTTTAGTTCATCCGCTAGCTGCTTCCGCGGATGAACCGACTGATATTTTTGCACGCGATAATCTCGTTGCTTGGTGCATTGTTCCCTTTGACGGTAAGCAGCGTGGACCGGCTGAGCGCGCGGCAATGTGTGCCAAACTGGGCATTAAGCGGATTGCTTATGATTGGCGTGCGGAACATGTCGCTACATTTGAAGAGGAAATCCTCGAATACAAAAAGCACGGACTAGAATATTTTGCCTTTTGGGCCGTTCATGAAGAAGCATTTAAGCTCTTTGAAAAACACAAACTCTCTCCTCAAATTTGGTTCATGTTGCCGCAACCGCCGGACGGCACTCAGGCTCAGCGCGTCAAAATAGCAGCGGAAAGCCTGTTATCTTTATTAGCTCGAGCCAAGGCAATGGAAAGTAAGGTTGGTATATATAACCATGGTGGCTGGTCTGGCGAACCAGAGAATATGGTGGCGGTTTGTAACTACCTGCAGCAACACCATGAAATCACAAACGTTGGTATCGTCTATAACCAGCATCATAGCCACCATCGCATCGATGACTTTGACGCTGTGCTTAAGATGCTCAAGCCCCACTTGCTGTGCCTTAACCTTAACGGCATGACGCGCGGCGGCGCCGCGAATGGTCGCAAAATCCTGCCATTGGGTGTGGACGTACTTGATGTAAAGCTGCTGAGGCTAATCCGCGATTCTCAGTACGATGGCCCGATCGGAATTATTGGCCACACGCAAGACGACGTTGAACAACGGCTCTTAGATAACCTTGAAGGGCTCGATTGGATTCGTCCTCAACTCGATGGAAAACCGGCTACGAAACGTCCACCCTTACGAACGCCGATTCCGCCGTTGAAAGAAACGCCAGACGTCAAATCTGCTGGTGTGAATGTGGACTTGCCGCCGGATACTCAACGACTGGGTGCAGTTGGTGACTATTCCGTGCAGCTTGTTAATCAATTGCTAGTGAAAGCTAAGCTGCAGGGTGATGCGGCTCGAGGAATGATGTTGTTTGCGGATAGTAAAACAGCATGTTTGAATTGTCACAAGTTAGGTGAGATCGGTGGTACGGTCGGTCCGGCGTTTAGTAAACTTGGGCAAGAACGCAAACCTGCTGAAATAGTTGAATCGATGTTGTGGCCCAAACGCGTGGTCAAGCCGGAGTTTGAAGCACATGAGGTTTTGACCGTTAATGGCAGGGTACTTAGTGGCTATGTGAAACCACACGGTGATGATGCGATTGAATTGCATGACCCCAGTCGAGACATTGATCAGCATTTGATTATTCCGCTACGCGACATCGAGGCGACGCGAAAAACGGGCACGCTGATGCCTGAGAATTTATTAGCAGCGTCCACCTATCAACAACTCTTTGATTTGATTCGTTTTGTAACGGAACTGGGAACGCCCCAAGGAATCCCGCTGGCGGAAATAGAACCTGTACTCAAACATGCACTCGTACACACCCACGGTCCGGCGTTGTTTGAAATCACACAGGAGCCGCTTGATAAGGCAGCGAATCCGTATTGGCAAGCGGACGTTAATCGTGACCGGATTTATGATTTTTATGCGAAGGAAGCTGCGTTGAAATTTCCCATCTACGACCCACGGCGAATCGTGATAAATATTTCCATTAATTTCATAGACAAAGACAATTCGGTCACCATTGCGATAGAACCCTCGATACTTCTCT
>DTSG01000037.1 GCA_012965455.1 Planctomycetaceae bacterium
AACAATATGATTAGATTGGGCGAATTCAATAGCCGTTGCTGTGATGGCATATCGCGTCGAGCATTCGTGCAGGCCGGTGCAGCCTTGCCACTGACAGCTGCGTTGAGCGGAGATCAGATTGCGAAAGCAGCTGTGAATGCGCGTGCTAAATCGGTCATGTTTATTTGGCTCTGGGGTGCTCCCAGTCACATCGACACTTTTGATCCAAAACCAGATGCTCCCCTCGATTTCCGCGGGCCCTTTGGTACGATCCCCACAACCATACCGGGTGTCCGCTTTTCAGAGCTGATCCCAAAGTTAGCAGCGCGGACCGACAAATATGCGCTCATTCGCAGTAACATCACCCATGATGGTGGACACCCCGGCGCAGGTACTTACGGTTACACCGGCAGTCGCGAAGGGCGGGGCGTGACGATACAGCCAAGCTGGGGTTCCATCGTTTCCCGACACCACGGATCAACCGCTGGTTTACCACCCTATGTTATGCTCTCACGCGGAATTCCCCGTGATGTGGCCAAATTTGTCGATGGTTATGGCGGCGGTGACTGGGGAAAGGCCTATGACCCGTTTCTGATCCAGTGTGATGGAGTTGGTAAAGTCGACATTCCCGCCCTTAAACTTGTGGACGGCATCACTCCTGATCGAATTGCCCACCGCAGATTGCTGCAGGATCAACTCGATAAAATCAAGCGCAAAGTAACCGCGAATTCGTTTGATATTTGGGATAAGAAATCACAACAGGCGTTTACTTTGTTGACCAACAAAAAGGCAGTGGAGTCGCTTGACCTGACAAGGGAAACAACCAAAACGCGCGAAGACTACGGCCAGACGTCATTTGGGCAGAGCCTGTTGTTGGCGCGGCGACTGGTTGAGGCAGAAGTTCCATTTGTGAATGTGAGCTGGAGTGAATATGTCGAGTCTTATAGTCCCAACACGGATTTTGGCTGGGATACTCACGTAAACAACTTTGACCTTTTACCCAACCGGCACTGTCCCATCCTCGACAGAGCGTTATCAGCGCTACTGGACGACATGGATGCCCGCGGTTTACTAGACTCGACACTCGTCGTTTGCATGGGTGAATTTGGTCGTACGCCAAGAATTAATAAGAGAGCGTCCCGAGATCACTGGGCCCAGAATTACTTCTCGATTTGGGCCGGAGCCGGCGTCAAACCGGGGCGAGTCATTGGTGCCAGCGATGCCAAAGCCGAAAAGCCAGTTACTCGACCAATCGAACCGACGGGCGTGGGCGTGACGATGCTTGATTGTCTAGGGATTGATAGTATTGAGCGGGCCAAACTCAATGTACTACCGCAGGGAGAGTTTATTCATGAATTGTTTTAAACTCCGCACGTTAGTATTCACTGCCTGCTCCCTTGTAGCAGCAAATAGTCTCCATGCGAATCCACCCGAGCGTATCACGACGGATGGTCGCATGAAACAGGATCTCTGTTTCACCCACGATTCACATGAGCTAATTTATTCTGTCCTCAAAACAGCTCAGCTTATTAAACTGCAGCGGTTGAATCTGCAGTCCAGTGAAATCACTGATTTTCACATCAACGCCAACACCAACGAGAGTCATATCGATTTTTCGAAAGATATGAAGTTTTATGCGTTCGTTCGCAACGATGGCAATCTGCATACAACGGTTCAGGTTCAAAATGTCGAGGCGGGGGAAACGTATAATTTAAATCCGGGAGGTGGTTTCGCCTGTGTCCGAGCACTTACGATCAGCCCGAACGGGAAATCGGTCGTCTATGCCTTTCCGGATAACAACGGTTCGCAACAGCTGTGGCAAACCAATATCCAGCTACAAAATAAAAGCGCACTTACCAACTCGGATTACATCGATGCTTATCCACGTTTTTCACCAACAGGAAATCTGCTGGCATTTACTTCAACACGTAGTGGGAATTTCGACATCTATCGCATGACTGCTGATGGAACCTCTATGTTTCAACTGACAGATCACGCAGGAATCGACACGCGACCCGCCTGGTCACCGGATGGCTTGAGAATCGCGTACACAAGTTTAGTTCAAGGGAACTACGAGATTTTTGTCATGAACGCAGATGGATCCAACCAGAAACAAGTCACGAGTAATCCAGGTAAAGATGATTTTGCCTGCTGGCACCCGGATGGTAAACGCATTTTCTATGTCAGTGAAGTCAAAGGGAAAGTTGATATCTATAGCACCTCGGTTGAAGATATCTTGAATGATTCTGTTAAATGAATTGTTGCGCCGCATACGGTTGCCATTTGATAAAGTTATCGACAGCAAGTAAACTCTAAATGACGATGTTTTAGGTTCTCAATATTCCCAGTAAATCAACCAAGGATTTCACCATGATACGATTTATCCTCAGCGCCGCTATTTTATTAACCTGTTTTGGTACATCACAGCTTGCTGCCAATGATAAGTTAACCGTTACCAAAGGTCAAAAAATCGCTTTCCTGGGTGATTCCATTACCGCAGCGGGAGCCAGAACCAACGGGTATTGTGAATTAGTTATTCGCACCCTTAACGCTCAGTCGCTGGAAGTTACACCACGCTACGCCGGAATCAGTGGTCACAAGTCGAATCAAATGCTCGCGCGGTTGGAGAAAGATGTTCTAAGTCACAATCCTGACTGGATGACTCTGTCCTGTGGTGTCAACGATGTTTGGCATGGTGATCGTGGCGTTGCGTTGGAGCCCTACAAGAAAAACATCACCGCGATCGTCGATCGCGCTCAGGCTGCCGGGGTCAAAGTTATAATTTTAACCTCGACCATGATTCGCGAAGATCAAGCCAATAAACTCAACCAACAGCTTGCACCCTATAATGCGTTCCTAAAAAGCTTGGCTAAAGAGAAGAAATGTTTGTTTGCCGATCTGAACGCTGATATGCAGGAAGCGTTAAAAGACTTTCCAGCAGATGCTCCCAAAGGAAAACAGCTTACCAGTGATGGTGTGCACATGAATGCACTTGGGAACTACATGATGGCCAAAGGCGTGCTAAGAGCTTTGGGCATGACGGATAAAGAAATCGCCGCCGCAGAATCAGAATGGACCAAAAAATAAACGGTGTGATCCGGCGGCTACCGATTACCGAGATACCCCTCGGCAATGAGTTCCCCTAGTTTGACGATGCCCGCCGTGGTGATGACCAACTTCTTTTCCTGCTTGGGAATCGCCAGATCCTTAAGATGAATTAAGTTGTCATCCGCCGCCGCGATTTCGCTGATGGCTGTAACCACGTCAACCTTGTTGACCCGCTCGTCATCGGTTGGTGCCTGCTGACTGACATACCATTTCAAAGCTGGTCGTTGTAGATCTTCGCGGCTTTTAGCAATCAGCGACGCCAATCGCTCCGCTGCCTGCTGCCGGTAAGGATGAAATGACATGTCATTCTCTCCCACGTGGTAAAAGATTCCCTGCAGTTCGACAGTCTGTCCTTTTGCGGTTAGTTCCTGTTGAGCGGCTCGTACAAATTCGACGAAGTCTGGGTAGATATTTCGTGTTTTAGCAACGCTGCCTGCTGGAGTCCAATCGATGATCTGCGTGCCACTATGGGTAAATTTAGCGATCGCGATATTTCCAGGCAACTTCTGCGACAACGTCTGCCCGAAACTTAGTTCAGGACCGAAGGTATCGTAATAACCTGACGGGGCTAAGGGTTCCCATGAATTGGAGGTTTTATAACCACCACCGAGGCTGTATCTATATGCAATTGTTGGGTCTGGCTGTAGCAACTTCATCCCGCCAGGGATCGCCCCAAGTTCCTGAATAAAGGCACGTTCCCCTTCCATGTTGCGGTGACCGGCAAGGATAAACAGTTTCACACTTTCACCTTTTTGGTAGGGCCACGGCTTCAGAGGTTTTACAACAGCTTGTTGTTTCCCAATCGTATCCAAATAGGCGGTCGCATAGTTGTCGCCATGTTCCAACTGACCGAGTGTCCCGTAATGGTAATGCAGACCAACGCCTCCCCCAATTTCTACCCCGACGTGGGACGTGGGAATATACTGAGCCAGCGGATCGGCAGTCGTGACCACTTTTTGCCCCTGACTAATCGCATACATGCGTGGTCGCAGGTCCATTCCCCAGATAGTTTTCGTGCAAAGTTCACCGATATAGAACCTCAGATCTGGCGTCTTGAGATCCTTGCGCCAGCGAGCCAGAAATTTTTTCAGGTTACTGCCATAGGCGTCCATATACTCGGCGTTGAACATGTCGTTTTCGCCCTGATGCCACATGAAGCCCTCGATACGATATTTGATTTTCTGCTGGTCTAGTTTGGCGAGCGAATCCTGTATCAACTGCAAAGCCAGTGGGTACATTTTAAAGCCCAGCGGTTGCTCCGGATTCCAATCGCCACCTAGATGGGTACCTCCCGCAGCACATTTAATAACGGCAATCGGGGCGTCGATCGCTGCGGAGACCTTACGCGCAAAGCTAAGTTCCGGGCCGACGACATTATTTACAGGCTGCAAATCTACCCAGCCATTGGACTCCATTTTGTTCTCACGGCCGATCGAGTAGGAAAACCTTACGTCAGACTGAGGCTCTTCCAAACCGGCAAATGGTGGAAAACGGTGAATATCCTTGACCTTGGAATCCGACCCTACCATATTTGACTGACCGGCAAAGATAAACACGCGTAACGTTTTATTATCTTCGCTGGTCTCGGCAAAAAGCGGTTTAACGATGACGCCTAAACAAAGAATCACTACGATTGTACAAATGGCAAAAATGGGTTTACACGGATTCATCTTGGGTCCTCGCAAATCACTTGTCTCATGGGTGTGTTACTGACATCGCACGGGTCATGCACATTCTTATTAATATCACGGGATTTGTACAGCCAGCGCATGTGGGTTTAGACTGGTCGTCTCACCTCCACTCTAAAAATTCGCATCTTCGTGAGCAATGGAGTGGATTTTTGGGTATGTTAAAAGAAACCTTTTGCAGGGACATCTCTTATAATTGAGGAATTAACAATGGCTGAGATACTGGATACGTTCGTGACCCCCTCCCCGGTCGAGTTAAGACGCGACTTTTTGAAGCGGGCCGGTGCCTTGGCGCTGGCTACGCCAGTTGCTTTAACTCTTGACTTGCCTACCTTGGTGGGCGCCGACAAGAAGCAAAAGCATCCCGAGACACTCGTGTCGGTACTCTACGATTCGCTTACCGAAAAGCAAAAGAGCGAAGTCTGTTTCAGTTGGGATCATGTCGATAAGACACGCGGGTTGCTAAGGACCCGGATTGAAAACAACTGGAAGATTACCAAACCTTCAATCAAGAGCAGTTTTTTCACCGCCGAACAGCAGCAACTGGCCTTGGATATCTTTCGCGGTATGACTCATCCGGACTGGCACAGTCGTTTCGACCAGCAACTTAAAGACGACGTCGGTGGTTTTGGCAATAACCAATCGATAGCGATCTTTGGGAAACCTGGATCCAAGCAATTCGAATTTGTGCTAGCCAGTCGACACATGACCCTCCGCTGTGATGGAAACAGTGCCGAACATGTCGCCTTTGGTGGTCCCATTCTCTATGCGCATGAAGGAGAAGGACTTTACGAAGAAGCCCATCATCCGGGCAATGTTTTCTGGCATCAAGCCATTGAAGCGAACAAACTTTACGATATGTTTAGCGGAAAGCAACGCGAACAGGCACT
>DTSG01000038.1 GCA_012965455.1 Planctomycetaceae bacterium
GCGATGATGGACGACTTGTATTCGTTGTAGCCACGAAACGATCTCGAGTAGTTCGGGCTTTGAAGCGGAATCTTCTTGAGCGATACGGTCCATGTCGATAAGCATGTGTTGAGCAACTTCGCCTGCCGTAAGGCACATGAAGCCCCAGGCGGTCGTCCAATCTTCGGATACCAGAGGATCGTCACCTGCATGATCGTAGCCTTTGCATTGTTCCACAAGGTCATCCATCGTCGCTTCGAGCGAGGAGACAAATTGTGAGTAGGATTCTTCGTGTTGGCTTAATAAGTTGAGACTAGTCCACCTGAAACTTGGATGTAGTTTCGCTACGACAGTTTGTTGACGATGGGCGTCCAACAGCAGCGAAATGTCTGAGAGGACGGAATGCAGTTGATCACGGTTTTCACCAAGGCTGACAATCTCAAGTCGTGCTTGTTGAAATTGCAGGATCGAACTTGTAACCGCGGGTCGATCCATGATATTGGATAACTGAGCAATGTGCTGGGCGCCATGTTTGAGATCTTCAATCGGATCCAGTCCAGTTTCCAGGTCACGCATCGCTGCGTATGTCGATAGTGATAGGCGCATATTTAACAGGCGGATTGCTTGCAGGTGATCGTCTTCAGTGATGTCGTCCCAGTTTCCGCTAGCGTGCTGCATCGTTTGCAGCGATGCGAGTGCCAGATTAAGGTATTGCTCAGCTTGCCCGAAGCTATCCTCAGAGTTCTCCCGACGCTTTAATTCAGCCAGTTGGTAATAGCCTTTGCTTAAGTCGCGTTGCACGGTCAATGTAGTCGCCTTATCAACCGTCGGACTTGCCAAGATTTGTTGGCGAATCGCTTGGGCCTGTTGCAATGATTGTTCGCCCAGCGAGTAAACTTCACGTTCCACGAGCACGGTGCCCACATTCATACAGGCATTGGCGAAGAGTCTCCCATATTCAAGGTTGTCGGGATTATCCTGGTAGATTGCTTGACGGTGATTGCGTACCTGTTTTGATAAAACCGAAGCCTGCTTAAAACCGTCGGTGTTAGCCTGAGTGTGAATTCGTACGAGTGGCGTTAGATAACTGGATAGGTTGATGCGCAGTTGCTCGCGACCTTCAGTCGACTGTTGCAGCAGTGTTTGCACAGTGGTTGCGGCTTTATCGTAGTGCACGATGGCCGAACTAGTGTTGTCTTGGGCTTCCGCGATTTGCCCAATTTTGAATTCAAGATCAGCGCTGTCAGCAAGGAAGGTACGCTCGTCAGAGAGGTTTCCGGCGCGTTGTTTCCGCAAACTTTCATAGTATTGCAGTGCTTTATCAAGCATTACCTCACGAACCTCACGCGTATTGGGGGTTTGCAGTAACTCGTTTTGAGTCACGACAACAAAGAAATCGTCGACTGTTTGCTTGGAACGTTCGAAACTTTTACGGGCGTCGAGTAAGGCATCGTTGGTAACGAAGTAAGCGATTGTCATCGTGACTAGCATCGCGAGCACTCCGACAATTGCGGTGGCGCTACTACTTGCAATGAGGCGATTACGCAGGCACCAGCGAGTGAGTCGTTCGACATTGCCAATCGGTCGCGCGAGGATTGGCATGCCTTGCAAAAAACGCTGCAGCTCTTCTTGCAGTTCAAGCGCGGATTGATATCGCTTGTCGGGAGATTTTTGCAAGCACTTCATGCAGATCGTGGCTAGATCCTGAGGAATATCTGGATTGCGTTCTTGGGGATCAGCAGGTTCTTTATTGAGTACTTGGCGGATGGTTTCGTAAACGCTGGCTGCCGCAAAAGGCGGATTGCCGGTTAGGAGTTGGTACAGCGTCGCACCAATGGCGTAGATGTCACTGCGAGCGTCAACTTCATCGAGATTGCCGCGTGCTTGTTCAGGGGGCATGTAGCTGGGGGTTCCCAGAACAGATCCTTCCATCGTCATCCCCGATTTTTCGTGCACCTGTTTGGCGAGGCCAAAGTCGGTCACCAAGGGAATGTCCTTCTTGTTGACCAGTACGTTGGCAGGCTTTATATCGCGATGGAGGATGCCGTTGTCATGAGCAAGATGTACCGCCTCGCAAACACCGGAAATGTAATTGGCGGCGCGGCGTGGGGCGAGCGGACGTTCACGCACGAGGTCTGCGAGGCTGTCTCCCGGGACGTATTCCATTGAAAAGAAATGCCGACCGTCAACTTCACCGACCTCATAGATGGTGACGATATTAGGGTGGTTCAGGCTCGCAGCCGCTTCTGCTTCAGCGTAAAAGCGATCCATCTCGTCATCATTAGCAAACTGTCCCGAGAGGATCATCTTGATGGCGACCACGCGATTGAGCGCTATTTGGCGAGCCTTGTAGACAACGCCCATACCACCTCGGGCGATCTCGCCGAGCAGTTCATAATCGCCAAAACGATTTGCCATACCGGTGTCGGCGAGGTCGGCTTGGCGGTTTTTGCCGCGAGTTTGGGCGCCCGATTCAGGGGGATAGTCGGTACTATAGTCCCCCTGAAGAGTTTGCGAGTTATCTGTGTCGACCCCGGCCGGTGGTTCGTGTAGCGTCTCGAGGTGCTCTGGGTCGGACGAGGGGGCGGTTTCTTGCAATGTGTCGATGTTCTCGGATTCAGCTTGCGCAGCGCTCCAAAAACGACTCGACTTCTGCGCCTTGATTGGTTTCGAGGAGTTTGGCAAGTTGGTCGAGTTGCTGTTGTGTGAGGTTGGTCATAGCTGTTGTGCCGTTAGGTGTAAGTACAGTAATTGTCGAACTAGTGAATTATACTGTTTCTGATAATAATTTTTAGCCTTGCATACGAAGTGATTGCAAGCGGCGCATAAAACCGGACAGTAAATTCTCGAGAATTCCAGCCCTTGCGGAAAGACTTGCAGGCTGTCAGGATGACTCTGCGCCTCAGCGGGTAACATATGGTTGCCTAGAATGCAAACTGTTGGGCGTAGCCCGATCGCTAATTACCCGAGTGGGTTGCGCAAGAATTTCTGGTATGGTAACGGTACGCCGTCGATTTTAATATTGTCGACAGTTAGTCCAGTTGGGGGTTCGAACCCTAGTGCGCCGGCGGCGGCAACGACATCGTCTTGATCAACTCCGTCGCCGCTGACACCTAAACCGCCGATTAGGGCGGCAGATTTATATAACGGTGCGGCTCCAGGAAAAAAGACAACTCCGTTTTCGTTGAGAGATGTCGTCGCATCAGATTGGCGGTGAAAGTTTCGTTCCGGATTGAATCTAGTGAATCCCAAAACGGATTGAAAGTCGGAGGATGGACTCGGGCCGGCGATGTTTTCCGCCGTGATGGGATCTATTCCTGGGTCATTTAGGATTGAAAAACACCCAGCGTCGGCGAAGTCAATTCCATCGGGAAATCGGGGGTCTGCCAGGAAACGGAATGTGCGGTTTGTGTGTGCCTTGCCGAGTTGGTTAGGATCACAGAGGTCGACAGGATTTACTTCTGCGGCGCTGTTGTAGTAGGCCATATTACGGGCTTTGGCTACGGCGACGGCAATCGAGAAATAGGTTGCATCGGGCATACGGTAGAGGCCGAGGATTTCGCCGTCGAAATCGGCTATGGCAAATACCATGCGGGTCCTCGCTCCTGGTGTGCCGTCAGCGAGCAAGCGAATTCCCGCTCGTACTTCGTTTGCTCGCGCAATGGAATTGTTAATAATCGTTTCGACGTCCTGCTGCGTTATCTGAGCGGTAACTGGATTTCCCATAGAATCCAAGATCGGGTTACCGTTTTCATCGGTCAGTGCATGTAGCTTGCCGGCTTGGGGCATGACTAACCATTGGTCTGGCACCTGAGTTCCGCCGGCGTACAATATTGAAGTGCCCGTATTGTCACTGCCAATGATCTGATCGACACCGTTTGCTGGGTTGCCAAGGGAGAGCTGGCTACCTAATTCGGTGATTTGAGTGAGCCCCGCTCTGGGGTCGGCGGCCGTCGGATTGGGGCCCACGACTTCAAGAGTGATACCGACTAAGTCGATTCGACCAAATGGCAGGTCGAACCCAACAACTGGTGCAATGCCGTTTAGCGTTGGCACCGATTCGCCAGCGGCGCTACTTCCACCGGCCGCGGCAAATGCTATCCACTCTGCCTCGAGAACTTTGGGAGCGTTGGTGCGGTCAACAGTTGCTTGGAGCACTTCTGTGCGCGAAGCATTTATAGACACGGGCCCCGTCTTGACGTTGTTGCCATATTCGGTAGTAAAGCCCTGTTCGTGCGTTGCATACCCATCGGGCCCGGGAAAGAAGACTCCAATTCCACCCGTGAGATTTCCGTTTTTAAATAGAGGAACTCCGCCCGGCAGCGTAGCAATTCCTCGCGACTGCGCTAAGGGCAGGCGTCCGGACTGGAACCCGTATGATTCGGGCGCGTATATTTCCTGTCCGGCCGGGACTTGGCTCGGATCGATATTAAAGCGATATGGCAACAGCACGTCGGTCGCGTCGCGAATGCCGTCAACACCAGGATGCAGAATGCTGTCGCGGTTAGTATGTTCAATATCGAATAAATCGACCGTTGGTGTGAACATAACGCCTGGCGGAAAATGAGCGCCGGCGCCTATCGGTGCGACTGTGCCTGGGCCGCGAATGACAGAATTGGGATCCGTGATATTTGGATTCGCTTCCACTTCGCGCTGAGTGATGGTTGACTGGCTGATCATGCGAATGGTGCGGGACGTCAACGGCGCGCCCTGATTTGCGAAAAAGGCGGCAGTTCGAGCTTTCGCTACGGCACCATCAATTGCGAAAACGAGAGTCGCTTCGTTCATGTTAATGTTGGTGCCAACGCGGACGCCAAGAATGGCCCCGCCCCGATCGACGATTGCCACGATCGCGTCGGCGCTAGTACTGCTTGCCGCCGATGCTCGATCTAGCAATGCTTTGACATCGGATTCCGTAATGGTGATGGATTGGTCAACAACAGGTGCGGTGCGGTTAAGTCCGTTGATAACATTGAGTGCGTCGGCCGGCGATAATACCATGTCGTTATCAACATCGACGAAACCAGTAAATCCGGGTGGCAAATCTCCTTCAGCGTCCAAGTCAATAGCTTGCCCACCGTTGAGTTGATTGATAATTATAATTGCGTCAATCGGCGCCACGAATGTATCGTCGTTTACGTCTAGTGGCTCCAACGCATTGTGATACAGGTTAATTCCCGCGAGCAATTGGCGGGTTTCAAGGGTTTCAAATCGCAGTGAGCGAGTTGCAATTCTGCGCTGTTTTTCCATAACGAAAACCCTGTTTTGCTGGAAAATAGCAAAAACGGTGAAACGAAATAATAATGGACTTCTTTATCTTTAATAGTCGATCGTTTTCAAGCGTTTGTTTAACCTATCCGATAAAACCGATAAGGTTTTCCTTGTTTACGCAACCGGTATAAACTAATATTTGGCCGTGATACGGTGTTTTTAGCTCGCTATACAAATCGACAATCAATTCGCCCCCAATATATTCTGGGGGTTGTGTGTGCTGTATTGTTGTGTGACTGGTCAACAAGTGTTCGGCAGAGCTTGGCCGAACCGGTAAAAATTCGGCTTAGTGATAAGGAAATTCCGGACGCGCCTGCTACAAACAGCGGCGCAGTGAGTTCACAAACTCAATTAGCCCAACCCGAGAGTGCTCGGACAGCGGATAGTCGCGTGTTTCCTCGCATTTTGCG
>DTSG01000039.1 GCA_012965455.1 Planctomycetaceae bacterium
GCCGGAGCTGTTTGCGGCGTTGCAATATAAAAGCTATAAGTTTGTAGAACAAGATTTTCTAATTGAGGATGGCGGTGAATCTAACCACCAAAAAACAAAAATAAACTAAACGGCAAGTAAATGTATACGTATTTCCGTTCGTGTGGATACAAACCAGCAGCAATGAACTGCCAAATCTGATAGAAAATCCACGGGCTCGCCAGAATAATTCCACCAATGAATGCCGCCTTGAGCCAAATCATGAATCCCTCGTGAGCATTAAGAGTCTGCACTCTCACGTCCACTTTCTCCCAAACCGGCACTGTAATAGTTACAGGCCGCGCGGAACGAAGAAAATCGCTAAACGCATTGGTAATAATAAATTTGTTAACTCGGCGGATCGCATCCTGACGAGCAACAGTTGTGGACTCGCGTTGGATTTTCTGCTCCAACACAGCAAACACGGCTTGCACATCAATCGCATTTTCATCAGCATTCTCTAAGCCGAAATCCAGCCAACTCGATGTCTTCTGCTCAACCTTCTCTTGTACCAATTCTCGCAAAGACTCGTTTTTGAAGAGTTCCGGTATGTTTGCCCATACATTGAGCAATTCGACAACATCGGCTGCTGATACGCTGACTTTAACATCACCGTCTGCCGGTTGTACTAGTTTGTTATACGACTCGAGTTGATGCTCCGTTAATTCTGCCTCCGTTAATTCTGCCAATAAATATTTCGCCCACGCTTGCTTAGAATGCGCTTGAATATGTTGGAAAAACAACAGGTGGTTAGATTCACCGCCATCCTCAATTAGAAAATCTTGTTCTACAAACTTATAGCTTTTATATTGCAACGCCGCAAACAGCTCCGGCATGGATTGACGCAAGTTGATGAACAACTGGTCGATTTCAATTTCCATCGTATCGGCGGAATAGCCTTCATCCCCAATCATTCCGGCGGTTTCCGCGAGCCTAAAGCTATCCGTTCGGACTAAGTCAAATGACCGCTGCTGATAATATTCACGCAACGCATCTTTCAAAGGCACTTGAATTTCTTTCACAATATCCTTGGCCAGAAAGATCCCAACTCCAACGCCAAGCAATAAGCCTATCATCCCGCGAAACAAACACCGTCGCAATTCTTCTAGGTGATCGCCGAATGACATCGTGGATTCGGAAAACAAGTCTTCCTTGGGGTGCTTTGCCATGATATTTGCCGCAATAAATATGTGGTTGGGGTGTTTGCTGAAACGGATTCAGGGGTATCTCGTGGTGCATTAACCTGAATCAACATGAATCAACATGAATCAACATGAATCAACATGAATCAATTGGAAGCAACAACACCCTAAGGGGGGATTCTGAGTAAAGACAGCCAATCCAGAACTTCACAGTTGTGAAAAGGCTACAAATTTAGCATACGGATGGAAACTGCCGCACCAGCTCTATTAAGCAATTAACTCAACACCTGAATTATAACACGTGCCCCCACAATCGCCAATATGCCAAATCACACACTAGCGGGTGACATGCATGTCAATTCGTGGTTGGATTTGTATTTCTTCTTTTGCTCAAGATTCGTATACTTCTACGACCGCCAAACAAGACCGCTGGAATTTATGCAACAAAAACGGACCACTATCACGTTGACCTTAGCCCTATTCGCGAGCACGCTGCTCTGCGGTTGTCGTCACGTGCAACAACAAATTACAGGGCCTCGAGGTGACATTAGGCAACAGCAATATCGGGCAGCGTTGTTTGACCCGTACGCGCTACCTGAAATCGGAAATGATCAGGGCGGCATGCGACCACGGGAGTTTTCGCGGCCCTTGCCAGAAATTGTTCGTGAGCAAACTCTAGCCGAACTGTACAATCCGCGGCAATAATCATTGTCAGCGAATACCGCTCAATCATTAAATAGCCGCTGGACCACGTTCACCGGTGCGGATGCGAATACAATCTTCCATCGGCAACACAAATACTTTGCCGTCGCCTATTTCACCCGCTTCCCCAGTGCGGCCACCCTGTAGAACCGCAGCAATAGTCGCTTCGACAAACTCATCGTTTACAGCAATCTGCAACTGTACTTTGCGTATCAAATTAACTGCCAAGTCATGACCGCGATACGTCTCTGACTGACCCTTCTGACGTCCAAATCCCTGGCAATCCATAACGGTTAGCCGTGAAACCTCGACGGCCGTTAGAGCTTCCTTCACGTCCTCCAAATGACTTGGTTGAATGATCGCAATAATCAGTTTCATCCTAGGCTGCCTTCTCGAAACAAAAACGATTTTTAGATTATCTCTCGTATCACACCACTGGTAATACTAAACCTGTGACTATTGTAAGCCGTAACGCAAGAAATAACAGGTGACCACACCGAGGCTGGCAGTTTTTAGTCAATTTTTAATTAATGTGAGCTTGACCTCCAGCTGCACTTCGTTTCCACGGACAAACTACGCTGAACGACAAGTCATGGGAGTTTGCTCCGACTCCGGCGGAAAGCCAGGGCAGATTGATCTGAAATATCGCGTAGGCCGAATACCAAAGCCAACCAATTTGGGAGGATCGCTATAAACTGATAGGCACACCAACCATTTCTCCAATTCGACGTTTTCTAATCAAAAAAAAGCGTCTGCCCATTTCTGAGCAGACGCTTTTTTGCGTTTTGTTGAAACCCTGTGGGGTTTACTAGCTAGTAGCTTAGTAAGTCAGGATTGCATCCATACCGAAAGTAACATCGGTGTTGGTACTTGTTTCATCCCAGTCAATTCGTACTTCGGGACGCAAGGTCAAGTCGAAACGAGTTTGAGGTCGGTAGTTAATACCCGTCGTGACCGAGTATTCGCTGTCCGTACCCAAATTGTTTCCGTTTCTCCACCATTCCAGACGAGCACCAAGCGTGACGTCATCAGAAACTGTGTAGAACAGGTATTGGTTAACACCAATTTCATAGCGAGTCGTGGTGTCTACATAATCTGTTTGGAATACGTAGTCCATTTTTTCGCCCAGCGTAACCTGCACAACAACACTGTGAGTGTAGCCATTTTCAGTATCACTGATGTCACCGAAAGTCGTTACATAGTTAACAGAAAGACTGTCACTAATCGATTTTCCAAGACCAAGAATACCGTTGCTTCCATGACTCTGGAAACCAGTATCCCAACCTGAAGAGTAACCGAAAGACAGGTCTACACCAGCTTCAGTAGTCTTGCTAGCGAGCAAACCAGTGTGAGTAAATGGCTCACTGTTGTACATCGTCTTAGCGTGACTATAGAAGAAGTTACCTGGAGCTTGAACTACTTCGTAACCAACGATTGTGTAGAACTTACCAACTATGACGGTCCAATCACCAACGTGACCTTCAACGTACAATTGAGGTAGAGCCCAACCAAAACCGTTACCTGAATCAGAACTTTCTGTGTCCCATCCAGTTGTTTGACCAAAGGCACTGGTGTCGGGAGCATCCGCACCGTACATCAAGTCAAAGTGGTATCCAAGTCCAAGGCCTTCAGCATCGGCATCAGAAGCTTTGTCAAATTCGAACCAAACTTGATGGATCGTGCCCTTCTTAGGATTATCATTAAACAATCCTGTGCTACGATCGTGGTAACCAAATTGAGTCCAACCATTAATTTCTAGTCCTTCACCATCGCGATTGAAGAGATTCCAAGCTTCACCATCAGATGGCGATGCTGCAGTATCATCGTTGAGCGTATATGTGATTGGGCTGAAAACAGGCTGTTGCAATTCTTCAGCGGCTACTGATCCGCCAAAAATTGAGACTGCAAAAGCTGCGAGCAATATTATTTGTTTGCGTTTCATTTCCTACATTCCTCCGTAAAATTTTTTAGGTAAGGAAAAGTCCCCAGTACATAAGGTGGCCCTTATTGTTGCCCTCTATTTGGAAAGGGCACTAGCTCGCTTTTCCTACAACAAATGTCTAAACACGTTTTTGTTGCTTGCGCTAAACACTTTGCGCATATAATCCGTCACAGAGTCCAATTCGGAACGAGTCACTACGTATATTCATCGCAAAAACAGAAGTTTGAACCATATTTACCGAAGGAATTGGCTTTTTCGTTAATCTATCCGGATTGCAACACTCGAACCGATATCGCGCTTTAAACTATGTCGAATATACCGATTATGCCGTTTACCAATTCCGCTGAATCTGTTGGTTCTTGGTTGATTTATAAGTAATTAAAATCATGTGAATTTACCCGTCGAAACCGCAGCGCAGGCGAGCCAGTCTATCGAATAATTATTGAGTAGACCGCCGGTCGAAGCCACCCTTTTTGCACGATGGTTAAAAATAGACCCCCTCCCTTTTCCAACCATCAAATAACCGATAAATTGATAATCAGCATCCGCGGTCTCCCCTTTTAACCGGGCACATGCGTTAACAATGCGGTATCGCGGGTTATGTTGAGCAATCAAATAACGCAGCCTACAAATTCATCTATCACACCACCTCCTAGACCCTGAACCGAGGACACCCAATCCAATGGGAATCTTTAAACGATTTAAAAAGTCCAATCCGACGACCTCGCCGAGTGAAAACGCGGACAATGCGGAGCAGGCAGCATATTCGAACAAACCACCAGAAGATGACATTGAAAATAGCGGTGCTGCATCTACTTCCGCTGAGCTCAGTGAATTCGTTCCTGACCTAGCCTCCACTGAGCAACAAGATTACGATCGAGGCAACCTGTGGCAACGCTTACAAAGTGGCTTAAAAAAAACTCGCGATGTGCTCAAAACAGACATCCGTGACTTATTCAAAACCGACGGCCAACTTGTCGACGATGAATTCCTGAAACGGCTCTTCGCCATCCTCGTCAAAACAGACATGGGGGGTGGTCCCGCGGAACAAATCAAATCTCGCATTGAATCGCAATTCGAAGGACGTGTCATCGAATTTGAAGATGTCCTGAAAATTATCCGTGGCGAATTAACCGAACTATTGACTCAACCCACTCAACCTGTCCGATTTGCTCAATCAGGTCCCTCCATTATTTTAGTCGTGGGCGTCAATGGATCAGGCAAAACAACATCGATCGCAAAATTAGCTCACCACTTTCAAGCGGAAGGTAAAAGCGTTTTACTCGGAGCGGCGGATACATTTCGAGCAGCAGCTGTACAGCAGCTAACGATCTGGGCTGAACGACTCGGTGTCGACATCGTCAAAGGCGACCAAGGCGGCGATCCTGCCGCAGTAGCACATCGCTCAGTTGCACAAGCAATCGAAAAAGATGTTGATGTTTGTATTATCGACACAGCTGGTCGCTTACAAACTCAAACAAACTTAATGAAACAGTTAGAAAAAATATTCCGTGTCATCCAGAATCAGATCCCGGCAGCACCTCACGAAGTGTTTCTGGTCCTCGACGCAACGGCTGGGCAAAATGGCATAAGCCAAGCTCGCGGATTCTCCGAAGCGGCGAACTGCACTGGCATCATCCTGTCCAAACTTGACGGAACTGCCAAAGGGGGTGTCATTATTCCCATCCGCCAAGAATTTTCCATTCCCGTACTGTTTGTCGGCCAAGGCGAACAACCAGAAGATTTGGCCGTCTTTAAAGTCGACGAATTTGTCGCAGGCCTGTTTGATGAAGTTTGATGAAGTTTGATGAAGTTTGATGAAGTTTGATGAAGTTTGATGAAGTTTGGGGAGCCT
>DTSG01000040.1 GCA_012965455.1 Planctomycetaceae bacterium
AGAGACGTGAGGTTGATGCTGTGTAGAGTACTTCCCTTGAGGATATGAACGTGGTTGTTGGTTGCGACCACAAACCGCGTTCCACTCCAATCTCCGGCCTGCTCAGCGACCTCCCAGTTTTCAGGGTTAACTTCAAAAAAACCGGTTTCGGTGATGATGTACAGTTTTGCTAGGCCACTGCCCCGGACATTCTCAACAGCACACATTCCCTTAACGTTCGACCAGTTGTTGGGGGCGGATTGGAATGCCCATGTGTTACGGGTAATCTTGTCCAGCCTGCCGTCCTTCATAATGTATAGATCGCCGGCAAGTTTGCATATGAAATCCGGTTGCTCCCAGCGAGCATTGGGAGACTCCAGACGGCTTGTAGTCTCCTTCCCATTGGGCCAATCGAAAAAACTAATTTTATGACACCATTCAGGATGCGCAGGGTTGGAATGCAGTACGATCGAATTCCCAAGTGCTTTGTGGATTTCACCGGTAACCGACCAGATTCCAACATAGTGTTCGCCAATAATTTGATTGTTAACTAATTCAAGGTTGTTGGCCGTCAGCATGACGGCAATTCCTACCGCATTGGAATTGATGAAATAGTTGTCGGAGATTCGTGTTATCCCTTGATTATTGGGGCAATTCAGTGCGGCACAGTACCAGCGTGGGTTCTTGCCCTTAAGATCGTGATTGAGGATGAAATTGTCTTGGACAATTAGTTTGAAATTCTTAGGGGAGTCTCTTACATAAATGCTGTGCCGCGTTGCATGTTCGATGTAGTTATGGGCAATTTCTACATTGCCAATATTACGGGTATGGATTCCATAACCCCAACCTGCTTCGGTTCCGATGGTGTTAGTGACAATATTGTTGGTGATTTGCACGTTTCGAACCGGTCCTTTGTTGGTTGCCATGAATATGCCGATCGCCACTTGGTCGATGCGTAGGTTAGTCAGGGTGACATTACGAATCTCAGAACATATTGGCGTGCTGCCGATGCCCGCCGTATTGGTTTTTAAAGGGGGGGTTCCCTGTATGTGCAGATTTTCGATCTTCAAATCTTCTACTTTGCTGCCGATGAGGAAACCGACGTCCACATGGGTGGCGAGTTTAACAGTCGTTTGATCATGGCCGGAACCGGTGATGATCAGCCCCCGTTTGTTCTGGATTAGTATTCCCTGTTGTGACGGTTGCTGTGGTTGGAGGTGAAAGACGCCCGCCGTTAATTTGATAACGCTGTTGTTCGGTGCATTGGCAATAATCGATGCCAGATTCTGTTCAGGTGTTACAATTCTGGCAGACATGTAACGTTGTATTTCGGCGTGCCGTTTTCGCACATACTGTTGGTCGTCAGCACTGAGCTTGCCCAGCGGTATGCTTAGCTGCTGTTGGTCAGAGCCTTGTAGTACAACCATGTCACCGGACATTTTCACGAAGGTCGCCTTAATGCTGAAGTTGCCGGTGGTGTCTTTCCATGTTCTGACCGACTCGGCGTTCTGCCCATTTACGGGGAAACTAATGAGCAGTAGTAACAGTGTTAGAAAATATCGCACAACGAGCCTCTTTCGTATTGTAGAGGGTAAAACAAAGTGTGGTTTCCACGATGTGTCGAAAAAATATGGAAGCGATGAACGAAGGTGTATTTGATGGAGGCGTAGCTATCAGTGGTCCTATATTTATACCATTATCGATCTTCCATTGTGTTTTGTTTAATGCTTTTCGGGCAGCTATACGGTGGCTTGTCGGCTAGGAGAAAGGCTCCTCGCAGCCCTGCACTTAGCCCCAGCAGGCCGGAGGATGACTAGGGTTCAGCCCCTATTTTCCTTGCCCAGCGGCGCCGGTGGCACCGCCTAACCAAGCACTTCGTGTTGTGATTTGGTAAGCTGGTCGAAGGTGGCCTCGATGAGGTCACGTTTGGCAAATTATCCCGCGTCAAAGGTCTTGCACCGAGTGGTACAACACCTGTATAAAACATTCAAGGACATGGCGTTTCATGACGAAATAACTTCAGTATTCAAGAGCCGCCAGTTCCATATGACCACAAGTAATACCGAGACGCGGGAAGCCACTCTGGACGGGGACAGAGTGAAAATGAAGATTGACCATCAATCCAGGCTGTCGCGTGTCGAAGGATCCAATTTGCTGATCTTATTTTTCAATCCTCTATCCGTCGAAAGTCACTAACATGAAGTCATTGGTTGTTTCACTGGCAATTCTTGCTTGCTTTCCGCTGGCCGTCTTACGGGCTGAAGATACGTCGCGAGCCGATTTAGTAGGTCGTCAAATCCCCAATTTCGTCTTGCCATCGGTTACGGGCAAAGAAATTGCTTTGGCCGATTTTCCTGAAGTGGATTTTCTGGTTATCGTTTTTCTTGGTACTGAGTGCCCCATCGGAAACAGCTATATTCCTCAGCTGAATGAGTTGAGCCAAAAGTATGCTAAACAAAACGTAAAGTTTGCCGTCATCAATGCCAATCTGGCCGATTCCCCCGAAGAGATCAAAAAGCACGCATTGGAATACAAGTTACGATTGCTTGTATTGGTGGATAAAGACCAGGTATCGCTCGACATTTTTGGAGCCACGCGAACACCGGAAGCGTTTATTCTTGATCGCCGCCGTAACATTCGTTACGTCGGTCGCATCGATGACCGCATCGGCTACCGATTCAAACGAGAACAAGCTCGTCGGTCGGATCTGGAAGAAGCTCTGAAGCAACTAATCGCCGGAGAAACTCCTGCTGTCAGTGCAACGGAAACAGAAGGTTGCCTGATCACTCGCAAACATGCCATTGATGGATCAAATGAGGTTACATATGCGAGCCACATTGCAAAGCTGCTCCAAACGCGTTGTCAGAAATGTCATCGTCCCAATACTGCGGCACCATTTTCGCTGTTAACGTACGATGATGCTCGTAACTGGTCACAAATGATTAAAGAGACCGTCCTCACACGGCGCATGCCGCCGTGGAATGCTGATCCGCGATTTGGCAAATTTGAAAACGCCCTCCATATGAGTCCCAAGGAGATCACCCTTCTGACTTCATGGATCGACGCCGGCATGCCTAAAGGCGAGGAAGACAAAATCCCGCCAACTCCGGAATATTTAGACGGCTGGCAAATTGGTGTACCGGATCACGTCTTCAAAATGCCCCGCACGTACAAAGTTCAGGCAACCGGCACGGTGGCATATCAGTACTTTGTCACCCCAACAAACTTCAAAGAAGATGTCTGGATTCAGGCAGCCGAGGCTCGCCCAGGAAACTGGAAAGCTGTCCACCACATCATCGTTTATCACCGACCAAAAAGTAGCAATCAAACTCGCCGACTTGAAAGCCTCGGAGGGTTTGCACCGGGAGAGGAACCAACCATGTTTCCTGAAGGCGTAGGTATCAGGTTACCAGCCGGACATGAACTGGTTTGGCAACTGCATTACACACCTACCGGCAAGGAAGAAATTGACCAAAGTGAATTCGCTGTAAAATTCTGCAAAGAGCGTCCAAAGTACGTTGCTCGCCAGGATGCCGCGATCAATTTTGCGTTTCGCATTCCACCGGAAACCTCTCGGCACAAAGTAGTCGCCAGTCGGACCATCAATGCTGACTCCGAACTGCTCGCGATGATGCCTCACATGCATGTACGGGGCAAAGACTTCAAATACCTAGCGAAATTCCCCGATGGCAGGCAGCGGACGCTCCTCAGCGTGCCGTTTTACGATTTCAACTGGCAGCATGAATACCGGTTTGCCGAACCAGTTTATCTCCCTAAAGGTACGGTGATTGAGTGTACAGCACACTTTGATAACTCACAGGAGAACCCAGCTAATCCAGAACCAAGCAAATGGGTTACCTGGGGCGATCAAACTTGGGAAGAAATGATGATTGGCTTTTTCACCGTCATCCCGGCACGCGAGCGATAACCTCCCAATTTGCTATTCTGACCCCCAAATTGAGGGCGCCGAGTGGTTGTGCTGTCCTTTATAATGACGAGTAGCCTCCTATTTTCCTTTTCCGGCGGCCCGGTGGTGGGGTAGGATGGAGTACACAGCCTTCCCGAAGCTGAAGAATATTGCCGAAGCAACTAAATGCGAGATGCAACTAGAATCATAAATACATCACGACCCTACGGATTAACCTTAGTTCTCATCTTGCTGATGGTCGTGTCGTCGGTTCCTGCCGCTGAACGGCCGAACATCCTCTGGATCACAGTCGAGGACATGAGTCCAACACTTGGATGCTACGGAGACACCTTCGCACGCACTCCCAACCTAGACGCGTTCGCGAAGGAGAGTATCCTTTATACCAACGCCTTTGCCGTTTCCCCAGTTTGCTCACCATCGCGATCCACTCTCATCACGGGGATGTACAACGCCAGCATGGGGACCAATCAGATGCGGTCCTCGAACCACATTCCGACCGGGGTAAAAGCCTTCCCGTCTTTTCTCCGGAAGGCCGGTTACTACACGTCGAACAATGTCAAGACCGATTATAATTGCGCAGAAAACGAGCGACTTATCATGGAGTCGTGGGACCTCTCGTCAGCCGCGGCTCATTGGAAAAATCGGAAGTCTGGCCAGCCATTCTTCTCAGTGTTCAACGACATGACGACACACCAGTCACGCACGATGGTCTGGCCCTATCCGGTTTTTCAGGAGCACGTCCAGTCCCGACTTTCGAAGCAGGAGATCAGCAATCCCACAGCCGTCCCGCTGCCACCATACTACCCGGACACTCCAGTCGTGCGCAGGACGGTGGCCCGATTCTACGATTGCGTCTCCGTTATGGATCAAAACGTTCAACGACTCCTCGACCAGTTGGAAGAGGACGGGCTCGCCGACGAGACGATCGTGTTTTTCTACTCCGACCACGGCTCCGGCATGCCGCGGCACAAGCGTCTCCTCCTCGATTCAGGAATGCGCGTCGCCCTCATGGTTCGTTTTCCAGAAAAGTACCAACACCTCGCTCCCGCAACGCCCGGCACCCGACTGGATCGGCTCGTCAGCTTCGTCGACTTCCCCCCGACGGTTTTGAACCTGACCAAGCAACCCATCCCGGACTACATGCAGGGAATTCCCTTCCTTGGCCCCGATTCCCAAACCGAGCGCAAGACGGTCTACGGTACCCGGGATCGAGTCGACGAGGTCATGGAAACGGCGCGATCTGTGCGGGATAAACAGTTTCTCTATGTCAGAAACTACATGCCCCATCTGTCTTACAACCAACCCAGTGTATTCTCCGACCTGAGCGCGATCAGGAACGAAATCACCCGTGCGGCAAAAACTGATCTCGACCTCCTTACCACTCCACAGCGAGCCTATTCTGGGCCTCGCAAGCCTGTCGAGGAATTTTACGACTGCAGCGCCGATCCCGGTAACATCGTCAATCTCCTCGCCGGCGAACTTAACCCCGGCCAGCGCGTTGCCCTTGAACGTCTACGCGGAGCCTTCGCCACAACCCGCAGGGAGATTCTGGATGTCGGCGCTCTTCCGGAATCCGTGATGCGCGACCACGTTCGCGAAGAGGGAGCGCCCATCCGCGACATCCTCGAGGGGAAGACCAATCACTCGCCCGATCTCGATGCCGCATGGGCAGCTGCCGATGTTAAATGGTGTGAAACAGAAGTAGAAAAATGTCAAGAGGTTAATAAGGTGGTAGATGATGCTGAGGTGGAT
>DTSG01000041.1 GCA_012965455.1 Planctomycetaceae bacterium
ATACGCAATAAAGGTCTTTTTGGTAAGTGGCTTTTCGCCAAGTTTCCAAAAAATAAATACGAAGTCTTAATTACAGCAAATCGCTTTTAAGTAGTACTTTGGTCTTTGTTGCCTTAAACGTATCGACTATTGGACAGCTGAAACATTAGTGGTGGGTGAAGGATTCGAACCTTCGAAGGCAATGCCATCAGATTTACAGTCTGACTCCTTTGACCGCTCGGAAAACCCACCTATGTTGTATTAATATTGTGTAGTTATCAATAAAAAACAAGAGCCAGCGAAGGGACTCGAACCCTTGACCTGCTGATTACAAATCAGCTGCTCTGCCAATTGAGCTACGCTGGCTAAACCAGTGTTTCACCACTGAATTCACGAACAAATACGTGAGTCGTGTAAATATACCTAATAACAGGTAATCCGCAATACACGATTGATGGTATTTCAGTGCCAAGCCGATAAATAAGATCCTAGAATGAACACTGCGAGCGGGTTCGTATGGCGTTCCCCTCTCCCCAAATATCCGGGCTGTAGGCCCGCGTTTTCCAATAGCCAATCAAACTCTACGAATTAGGTTTGATATACAGGGTGCACGACGGGTTTGGATTCGTGCATAGATAACCCGCATGTGTTCTAGCGATGTTTTGCCATTGAACGTTCTATATCCAACAGAGACAAACAAATTGTAGTAGTGTCTTTATATTGCACCCCGGCCAGAAATACCGCAGTGATTTTTAGCAGTTTCACATCAATCGTCTTCGATCAATTCTAGATGTCGTTCATCAGCATTGAGGCGCAGTTTCTTGAGTGCTTTGGCTTGAATCTGACGGACTCTTTCTTTTGTCACGCCCATCTCGACTCCAACCTGTTGCAGCGTTTGAGGTTCGCATTGTGGATCGAGGCCGAACCGACGGATAATGATTTGCTGTTCTCGGTCGTCAAGATTGCTCAGCATCTCGGTTACTTCGGATTTACGCAGCAAGTCATCGCACTCTAATTTTCGTCGATTTGTTTTCCCATCGGATTGAAAGGCAAACATTTCGTCCAAACTGGTGCGGAAGCGATCGCGATGCTTGAACTCGTTAGGAATCGTTCGCGCAAAGTTTTTCATGATTGCCCAGGAGGCGTATGTTGAAAACTTATTACCGAGGGCATAGTTGAATTTTTCGGCAGCGCGAATCAGCGACATGTTACCATCACTTACGAGCGTGAAGAAATCATCGGTTGCCTTCATATGCCGTTTGGCGATAGAAACAACGAGTCTTAAATTACATTGCACGATCATTTGTTTGAGTTGTACAGCTTGATCGTACCACGATTCAATTTCATCCATCTCTGTGCAAGTCGGCTTATCCACATTGAGTTGTTGCCTCAACTTGTCAGCACGGAATTTGGTGTAATTATATTTTCGAAATAAGTGTTGCTCCTGCTCGCGAGTCAACAGCGTTACTTCATATAGGCTCGTCAAGTAAGAAGGCAGCCCTTTAGGCGCTCGTGTGCGACGGGTCGTGGTTTCTGGATCAGGAATCGGTGCCATGATTCGTTTTTCGGCATTGCGATAGCTGAATTCCGCATTAGGCATGAAGTCCAAGGGTAATTCAAGTATTTGAGTTGCTCGCATTTCGTTGATAATGCGGTGTACGGTAGATGACGTGCGATTGAATTGTCTCGCTAGCATGGAAACACTTGTGCCCTGTCGGTACCGCTGGAAAATACTGCGTTTGGAATCTTCAGACAGTTTTCCGCGTGCTCGAGGGAAGATTGCTGCGGCAGGGTTCTTCTTGTCATGCCGCTTCAAAGTGTATCGAATTGTTTCGATGCTGCGGCTGAAATGATCAGCGAGCCGTTTGGCTACTTCCGATGGACAAGCTCCGGCAGCGGCAAGCTTGCGAGCTTGGTCGAGGATGTCCATTTTTTCGGATTTGGATAATTGGCTGAACCGTTCACCGCGTTCAACGCGATGTCGATTTTGAGCAACGAAGCGATCGACGGTGGATGCTAGGAATGCGACCCGCTTACGACCAGCAATGATAATCTTGCGGCTGACTAATCCATTGTTGCGCCATCGCGAAATTGTTTTACTAGAAACCTGTAAATGCGTTCCTAATGTTTTGACGGTGTAGACCGGTTCGATGACTTCGTCAGAACTGACGTTAGCGGCGTCGGTGAAATCTTCGACGAGCAAACGCAAATCGTGTTGTAGAATCGGTCCGTTTAATTGTTCGTTTGATTTTGTGGAATCAAACTTGTCTGCACAGTCGGAAAGCCGTTGCGAGATTCGGCCGAAGGATATCTCTTCATTGGCGGGCAGTTCACTTATCAGCTTTTCGGCTCGATCAGCAATTGTGATCAGTTGTTCCCGCGTGGCAGTGGCAAGTTGTTGGTCGCACAAATTGCGCAACAGTTGGCTCTTGTAAGATGAGTTCATAGGATGGTCCCTTCTCTAATGTTCTCCCAACTGGTGTTCCGTGTGTTATTAAACAAAGCATTGTTTTCAACAGTCAGCTGCAACATAACCCTTCCCAAGGTTTGTTGCCCAGACCGATCCAATTTAGACAATGTCTAATTCACCCAGTTCGGGGTTCCTTTAAAGTCACATCCGCTCTCGCCCCTGAGACAAACGGTGCTAGCAATATTTGTGATCTCAATATGAGACAACTTGCCAGTCGTTCTAACGAAGTGACTAACATCTATTATACAGGTGATGTCAAGCCTTTTATGTAATACGCACCCCAATCGCCCGTTGTTTGCTCTTTTTAGGCCAATATTAGATTCAATTTGCTGTAGTTTTTCTAATAGTTTGATGTTCACATTGTCTATAGTTTTACGTATTTCCTATGTTTTGTAGCCGAAATGGAGTTTTTTTTCATAAAACAACACACAGCGACTGGAAAAAGGGGTTTCTTTACCGCCAACAAAGGCCAAAAGCGGACTTTGGTTTAAACAAATCTGGCTGGTATTGTCGAATTAACGACTAGGTGTCTTTGTATATAAAGTATGCGGTTCATCTATATAGTGAATGATAGGCCTATCAGAGGCATACGATTTTAAGGCGCAGGGCTTTGATACAGAGGTTACGAAGAGATGTTCGTTCGGTTTGAACACAAACGATTCAATCACAAACTGACTATGTTGATCATGGTCATTGCGGTTTCCCTTGCGCATTGCCAAAGCATTGCCGCACAAGATATTTCGTTTGCTGCCGCAGTCCAACCTCAACTCGATAACGTCGAAGTGAACGTTCAAGTTACTGGTGTGATCAAAGTCAGATCATCGCGAGTTGGCATCATACAGCAACCTGTAGTTGTCAGTGGTCAATTGCGATACGAGCAGTGGTTGAGTCACTCTCAGAGTACTGAGTTGATTCGCAGCATTCGCTATTATCACCACGTCGCAACACAAATGAAGATCGCTCAAAATACAATTTCAGGCAGCCTACGAAAGGATCGTCGATTAGTCATTGACCAGCTGCAACTAGATGACCATCTGCTGTACTGCCCACAGGGGCCGTTGACGCGTGATGAGCTGGACATGCTTAACGTCCAATTAAGCCCCACAACTCTACGACGACTACTGCCAACAGACCCGCTAGCTGTCGGTGCGACTTGGAAAATCACGTTTGCGACATTAGCACCAATTCTAGTTATTGATGCCATCTCGAAACACGAGGTCAGCGGTACATTACTTTCCGTTAAAGATGACCGCGCTCAACTACGGTTTCAAGGCAAAGTCGAAGGCGCTATTGACGGAGTTGGCACAGTTATCGATTTGCAGATCACTGCGGAATACGATTTGCAGCGGCAACGATTCCTACAGGCCAAATTATCGATGTCGGAAAAACGTGAAATTGGAGACGTTCAACCTGGCTTAGACGTTACGGCCACAATAGACCTACAACTTGAACCGGTCACTGAGCTTTCAGTGGTAACCCCTGCCGTTGTTGAAAATTGGAATCGTTCATTGCCAGTTGGAGCGGGGCGAATATTAGTGAGGCCGACCGGAACGCCGATTGATTTATTGGTTGATCGAACTTGGCACGTTATGGTAGACCAACGCGAGTTGTTCATGATGCGTTGTGTCGCACAAGGTGAATTGATTGCACAATGTAGCGTCGTACATTTGCCTCCCCCCACCAGTGGGGAAACAATGACACTAACTCGCTTTCAACAACAAATTCAGTCGTCTCTTGGTGAGCGATTTAATCAGTTCGCGGCGGCAACACAATCAACACATGAATCAGGTGGACGACTATACCGTATTGTTGTCGTCGGTTTAGCCAACGAGATTCCCTTTCAATGGATCTATTATCACATCACCGACCGACGAGGAAGTCAGTCGGCTATTGTGTTTACTATCGCCAATGAGCGGGTCGAGCAGTTTGCTGGCCAGGATCGACAGTTGGTCAAAACCATTCAGTTCACCGAAAACAAGACAATTCAAACAGCAATTACTGAAGTAAGTAAACGTTGAGACAAACCGAAAAAAGCTTGAACTAGAAAAACCACACTTTATACTCGAATTAATCAGGCAGATTTACTATTACAGTTCTTGTAGCAGTAAACATGTTGATCATGATGAAAAAGAAGGGGTCGCAAGATGACCATGAATGATAAGTATGAAATGAATGTAATGAATCGCTCAAATCGACAACCTGCTCGTACGCTTCGATATAGCCTCCGAGCCTGCGGTTCTATGGGGTTGGTGGTAGCTCTGTTGTTGATAATAGCCTCGACATCAACGAACGCGCAGCAGCCACCTCGTGTTCTTGCTCCAGGAGTGTTGCATACAATTTCACCGGAAATTGAGGAAGGTGAAACTGTATCACCGCGAGCCGATCTAATTGAGATCACTACCGCTCGGTCCTATCTCAAATGGCAACCACAATTCAGTCCCGTGACGCGGACGCTGTTTGAACGATCACAACGTGTCCCACTACGCCGCAGTATATGGGGATTGGAATTTACTTTCAAACCATTTCGCATGATCGAAGTTGATTTACCTCAAGCGAGTGGAAAGATGCAACGCAAGACATTATGGTATATGGTCTATCGAGTTCGCTATCTTGGTGAAGAAGTTCATTTTGAAAAACAACGTGAAGCGTTAAGCGATGGAGATCGCTACGTTCGATTTCGTAATACGAAAAAGGACGCGGAGTTCCGATATTTCATGCCCTATTTTACGCTGCGAAGTCATACATTTGCGAAAGAGTATTTGGATCGCATTATTCCGGCGGCCACCGATGACATCGCGGCAGTCGAAAAAGTGGGCGCTCCGATTTTAAACTCGATCGAAATGGCGAATACCAAACTCATTCGAGAAGATGCGGAAACGGGTAAAGGAGTGTGGGGAGTTGTTGTTTGGGAAGATGTCGATCCGCGCACCAATTTCTTTTCGCTTTATATCCAAGGTCTCACGAATGCATATCACTACAAGGACACCGCTTCTGAGCTCAGTAAGGGTGACCCAATTGCTGTTGGCCGCGAACTCGAAGTAAAAACACTACAGTTGAATTTCTACCGTCCTGGTGACACGATTGATTTGGTGAAGGACACAGTATATTACGGGCTACCAAATGCATTGCCGCGACCAGAGATTGTCTATTCAATTGAAGAAGGCGACACTTTAAAATCACTAGCGAAGAGATTTCTTGCTGGTGAA
>DTSG01000042.1:0-792 GCA_012965455.1 Planctomycetaceae bacterium
GAGCGTTCTGAGGTGCGTTCCGTTATTACGGTGTCTGGAAGATAATTATGACAAACGGTGTCTTACGGGGAAAGTTCAAGGATGATGTTTGCTGATACGGTTGCCAGGCATCCAGTTCGTTGGCTAATCCATCAATCCTGTTTTTTTCTTCGGCTTGAATCATGCGACCGATTAATTTGCGTACTTGATCCTGCCGGCGTTGATTACCCTCGATCGTGACGGCCGTCAGATCGCTAGCCAGATCACCTTTGGCAACCTGGGCGATCGGTTTGTCCACCGAAGCTAGCAGTTGATTGATAAGCTCAGCAAGTTCCCCGGCTGACGTTTTTTTCAATGCAATTTCTTCCAGGGCAATGGTGGTTCTCATCACGTCAGGTTTAAGATGACGTTGGTGTATCACCGTGACATGCCCCCCGTCTGGAATAATCGTCAATCCAAATGGTTGCAGTACGCTGGTGAGCAATTCTTCTATGGACTTGTTCTGAGTACTAACGGTGACCGGGGAAAACAGTGAATTACCGGTTAGTTCCAAAGACTCTAAGTCAATCGTGAGCGGGAAATTACCAAGGGTTGTGGTGAGATATATAAACTGAATCAACGGAATCTCATCTTCGATTACCAGGTTGGGGATTGTAAATGACAGCCCCGCTTCAATGTTCACTTCGGCAGCAGGTTTGGCAGCGGGAGCGGGTTGTACGACGTGTGGACGTTCCGGGCCGGTGAGTACCGGATTGGGACTGTTACCGAGAAAGGGTGCTAAATCTCCCAGGATCGAACCCAAGTTGTTTGGAT
>DTSG01000042.1:824-1500 GCA_012965455.1 Planctomycetaceae bacterium
AAACCAGGTGGTGCGACGGGAATGGCCGGCTTATCGGGTGCGGGAGGATTTGTCGGTTTGACTGCATCCGGATGGGGGGTTGTCGGTCGATTGTCATTTGGCACGGTCTCCGGTTTTGCAGCAGAATCAGGGATAGCCGTCTCCGTGGGATTGACCGTCTCAGCTGGATCTGGGGTGTCGGGATCCGTATCCGGCTGATCCGGAGTCTCTGGCATTATGTCAGGCGTTGGCGGCATCCCCTCCGTTGCGTCGGAGGATTGGTTTACTGCCGCCGCCTTGTGCGCGGTGCTGGTGACGTCCTTGTTACCAGCGAACATCCAGAAACCAGTAACAGCAGCAATTAAAACAACTCCACCCAAAGTGGCTCCCACAACCATCAGCAACCGGCGTTTCTTTTGTGATTGCTGCGAATTCCAATCCAGTGGCAACGGAGAGTCGGCGTTGGCAGCTTCCCCATCCTCTCCTGCTGAGGACGGCTGGTCATCCCCCGACAGGTCGGTCACCGGATCAGTGACAGGTGATGCTTCGTCTGAGATATAACCAAAATCGTCCACAGTATCTGAAATATCGCCGTCGCCTTCCGGCTCTGCCGATAGCGGCGGAACGGCCAGGGGTGATTCGGTCGATTCTGATTCTACGGGCTCCGTTGGTATCTGAACCATACTGTTGCAGTTTG
>DTSG01000043.1 GCA_012965455.1 Planctomycetaceae bacterium
CGTTTATTATTGCTTGTGTTGGGATAAAATACAGGCAGTGTATTCAACATTTTCGTGTGAAAGTTGCCAATTGAGGGCGCTTTGTAGAGGCTGTTACGCTTAATTAGAGTACGATTCTATAGGTTCCGCTAATGTTATGCCGTAGAGGCAATCACTATCGCATTCGTACACTACCTTCGTTCAAATGACTAAACGCCTCATCATCGGTTGCGGTTACCTCGGATTTCGCGTCGCCAAACTCTGGCAGACACTCGGGCATGATGTACACCTACTCACACGCAGCGAACAAACGGCTGCTATGTTTGAGCAACAAGGATTCACTGCCCACCTAGGTGACGTGACGCAATTGAGCTCGCTCGACCATTTCCCCGCTGCTACGGAAGTTTTGTACGCAGTCGGTTTTGATCGTGCCGAAAACTACGACATTCATGATGTCTACTGCCAAGGCTTGAAAAACGTCATCGAGCGATTGCCGCAAGCACCTAATCGTTTTATCCACATCAGTTCGACAGGCGTCTACGGCCAAGTCGACGGCAGTATAGTCGACGAAGAAACGCTAGCCGAGCCGCTGCGAGCCGCTGGAACAGCCGCGTTGGCGGCTGAGCAATCTCTGAAGCAAAGCTCTCTGTCAACGTCTGCAGTGAGTTTAAGATTAGGCGGAATATATGGTCCTCAGCGTGTGCCCTATTTAAAGAAAATCATTGCGGGTGAACCACTAGCCGTGCCTTCTCAGGGCTGGCTCAATCTTGTGCACGTCGACGATGCAGTTCAAATCATTGAACTACTATGCCAAGCACCTCTGCAACATCATCTCTATCTTGTGACCGACGGAGTACCTGTCCTGCGTCAGGACTACCTAGATGAAATCGCACGATTGCTACAAGCGCCAGATATTACATGGGCGCCCAGTGACCCAACCACGGCCGTTGCCCAACGAGCACTCGGTTCCAAACGTATCGACACTCAGCGGCTTGTAGGCGACCTGCGATTTATTTGGAAATACCCGAGTTACCGCGAAGGACTAGCAAGCATTTTGTCGGAGTGACGACCGTCTGTGGTGCAAATAAAATCAGCGTTTACGAAGGATCGAAGCTTGCCCATTTTTCACATTTGCGTAAATACGTGGGGGTTTTGATTGTGGCGAGGGGGTTCGCATGGCTTGAAACGTGCGGACTCTCAAATTAGAATTGAAACAACTTGATAACCCTCTTCTTTGACCCCTAAATAGAATTCTTATGTTGGAACGAAAACCACTGTTTCCAAACGTTATTGAACTCAACTACCAAGCCGGTTCGGTTTTCGGCTGTAACGTTTACCTGATCTATGACGCAGGCGAGTGGGTGTTGATTGACATTGGGTATGAGGAAGTCGTGGATGAAGTAGTCGACATGATTCGTGACCTCGATTTTCCATTCTCGAAATGTAAAGCACTAATTGCTACCCACGCCGATGTCGACCATATCCAAGGATTAGCACTGCTGAAACAAGCCATCAAAGCTCCGGTCGCGGCCCATCCCTTGGCAGCCGTTCCTTTGCGTGAAGCAGACAAGCTTAAGACGTTCGCGCAAATTGAAGCGCAGGGAATTGACTTGCCATTACCGCCTGTGGAAGTAGAACAACTGATTGATGACGGTGACAAAATCGCAATTGGCGGTTTAGAACTCGAGGTTTGGTGGACTCCTGGGCATACCGATAGCCAACTGAGCTTCCGACTCGGCGATTTGTTGTTTAGCGGTGACAATATCTATCGAGATGGTTGCGTCGGAGCGATTGATGCCCATCACGGCAGTGACCTCAACGCTTTTATCTCATCGCTACGGCGAATTCGTGCTAGCGATGTCAAATGGTTATTGCCTAGTCATGGACCAATTTTCCGCAAGGACGAGGAAATGCTCGACAAAACTATTTCCCGTCTCGAAAGCTATCGACACATGGCCGACTTTGGTACCTGTGCTAGCGATTGGCCATTAATGGACGAATGGGAACGTGAAGTTGCCGAGGGTAAGTTGCCAACGTAATCTGTTTTGAAAGCACTACGGCAAGCTTAAATTCTTATTACTGGTATTGAGGTGACACATGTCCGATGAACTATTTTCGCTACTGCAAGAAATTGTGCGGATTCCCAGTGTCAATCCGATGGGCCGCGATGTCCAAGGAGACATCTATCTCGAAACCAAAATAAACGATTGGTTAGATAATTGGTTTAATGAGTTGGGCGTTGAATATCGACGGCAAACTTTGGAACTAGGTCGCGATAATGTTATTGCGATTGTCCCAGGTAGCGTTGCCCCAGAAGATGGCGGCAAGGTGCTAATGCTTGAAGCGCATCAAGATACGGTTCCCATCGACGGCATGACGATTGATCCCTTTGATCCCGTCATGAAGGACGGCCTGATGTATGGCCGTGGCAGTTGTGATATCAAAGGCGGTATGGCCTGCATGTTGACGGCGTTTAAACGATTAGTCACTGAACAACCGGACAATGTACCCACGGTCGTGATGGCCTGCTCTGTCAACGAAGAGTATGGCATGTCAGGAGCAGATATTATGCCGCTGTTGTGGCAAGACACGGAACAAAAATGGTTTGCCGAACCCGCTGGAGTTATTGTGGCAGAACCAACCATGCTCGATGTTGTTGTAGCCCACAAAGGAGTGACTCGATTTCTCGTCGACGTAACCGGTAAAGCGTGTCACAGCTCGCAACCTACGCTAGGGCAAAATGCTATCTACCGTATGGCTCGCATCATTACGGTGTTAGAAGACTATGCGTTAAATATTGTGGGAACACTAAACGAACATCCACTGGTATCTAATCCCACACTGAGCGTTGGCATGATTGGTGGCGGTATTAGTATTAACACGGTTCCAGATTACTGTTCGATCGAAGTTGGACGTCGCGTCTCGCCTGGGGAAAGCCCCGCTGTAGCCTTTGACCACATTGAAACTCATGTGCGTCAGGCATTAAGTAGCGAAGAATGGGTCGACGACATCACGTTTCACAAACCGACTATCTCCAAAAGTGGTTTAAACGATGATACCAATGGCGCGTTTGCCGAATACCTTTCCGGCGTCGTTCAATCAGCTGGGCACAGTGGCCAACGCATCGGCGTACCCTATGGTACGGATGGACAAGCGTTTTACCGAGCCGGTGTACCGACGGTGGTTTTTGGTCCTGGTTCAATCGATCAAGCGCATACTAAAGACGAGTGGATCGAACTCCAACAACTCGAAGCGGCTGCAGACCTGTATTACCAAATGATTCTACAATTTGGTGCGTGATCAAACTCGCAGTAACAGCTATCTATCCACAACCTAGGGCGAACCTTAAGTTTTCTAGAATACGTCCAAGCGGAAGTGATGACCCCAGTGATAGCGCCGTGCTTGCGGGTAGAAATTGTGCCACTGCTTGTTGTAAACAGGCGTACGCATTTCTTGTGGGTACCGATGATACATACTTTCGTAGCTACGGTAATATTCCTGGCCCCAGTAGTTCTGAGGGTAGTAAACGTACGGATAGTGATAGAAGCGGTTCCAATTGTATTGGCTATATGCGCTACCCCAACGTTGACCGTATGCGCGTTCCTGAGCGTCTACATTACTACTAATGCAAGTACCTAGAAGTGCTGTGCAGGCAGCAATCAGAAGTATTTTTTTGAATCCAAACTTAGCCATCGACTGTTCCTCTCAAATGCACAACCTTTTTTAATATCTGTAGAGCAATAACTAATACCCTACAAATATATTCTTCGGCGTACCGATTGACCGTAATTTAAGGAATATCCGGTAGAATCCGAAAAGGCCTGACAATCCCTACATTTTAATTTCAATTCCATACCCCCAAAACGAGGGAAAACAGACTACCGGAGAACGACAAAAATCGCTCAATGCCTATTGATGCATCGTTGTTTTTGCATCAGAATGACCCTGTAAACCTCCTAGATTTAATTGTCAAAAAAGCGTTCGAACAAGTTCGAGCTATTTAGGCCATCCATACCTAGAAGGGCATTTTTTTTGGATATCCTTGTGATTTTTTTCACAAGGATGCGTTTTTCGCTTAGAAAAATAGATAAAGTGAAAATAGTCCCTCTCCGGTAAATGGCCACTTCGGAACTCATCCATTGCGATCACACACAACCACAGCTGGATTAGATTTACCAATTAGCGGTCGTCCAGCACCGACAATTAGCAGTGCCAACGCTGTAACACGCGTTGCTCTGGTCGGTGATGATTATGTCGGTTTAAAGCCGTCGCTAGCGGTCGAAGTGGGACAACAGGTCAAGTTGGGGGAACTGTTATTTCACGACAAAAAAATCCCGGCTGTCAAACACACTTCACCCGCTTGTGGAACGGTGATTGAGATAAATCGCGGCGCCAAACGCAAGTTCGAGTCGCTCGTCATTGAAATAGACGGTGATGAACAAGTTGAATTTAATGCAATCGGCCATGACGTTGGTCAACTCGACAAATCATACCTCGTCGATACCCTAACTCGGTCTGGGTTATGGACGAGCCTCCGCACACGCCCGTTCAGCAATACAGCTGACCCCGCCACCACGCCATCTTCCATTTTTGTAACAGTGATTGATACCGAGCCATTGGCGGTCGATCCAGAAATTGCGATCAGCCAAAAGAGTGACGCATTTTTAGCAGGCTTACGAGCGCTCACTCATCTTGCTCCGACCGTACATGTTTGCATCGGCCCCACGGTCGATATTCCTGGCGAGCAGGTCGACGGAGTTGAGTTCCATTGCTTCCATGGTCCCCACCCTGCTGGATTACCGGGCACACATATCCACCTGATTGATCCGGTAGGCCCCCATCATCAAGTTTGGCACATCAATTATCAAGACGTCAGTGCAATCGGGACATTAATTACAACTGGCATTTTAGATGTCAAACGATTCATTTCACTCGGTGGTCCCGTTGTTTCGAAACCACGATTATTGAGCACTCGGCTGGGAGCAAACATTGGCGAGTTAACGGCAAACGAGTTAACGGGTGATGATAATCGAATCATTTCAGGCAGTGTCCTGTCCGGTCGAGCAACAACACCCAACACGGATTACTTGGGACGGTTTCACAATCAAATATCCGCCTTGGCTGAAGGACACCAACGTGAATTCCTCGGCTGGCAAAAGCCTGGGTTCAATAAATTCAGTCTTTCTAGAGTCTTTGCATCCACATTCACTCCCAGTAAAACGTTCGCCTTCACCACGTCCAACCAGGGCGAACATCGAGCAATGGTTCCAGTCGGCACATACGAAAAAGTTATGCCACTGGATATATTACCCACTCAATTATTACGGGCATTAATTACTCAAGACACCGAAGAGTCACAACTATTAGGATGTCTCGAATTAGCTGAAGAAGATCTCGCTTTATGTACTTTTGTCTGTCCTGGCAAGTACGAATACGGCGACATTCTTCGTGACAACCTACACATTATCCAAAAAGAGAGCTAACTGCCTTCTTACCGCCGTTTATATCAATCCAAATTCACGCGACACCAAAAACCGAAACAATCCATGCGTTGGCTAAGACAACTTCTTGATAAACAAGCACCTCGCTTTGATGAAGGCAAGTTGAAAAAGCTGCGCCCGCTGTACGAAGCAACGGACACATTCTTGTTTACCCCTGGAATTGTCACCTCAGGGGCCAGTCACGTCCGAGATGGCCTCGATACCAAACGATTGATGGGACTTGTCGTATTGGCCCTCGCGCCATGTGTCTTTATGGCCTGTTTCAACACGGGTTACCAAGCAAATCATAGTTATTCACAATACACACAAACAGCGCAATCTGAGCAGACGGAGTCGCAACCCGATGCACTTCTATTAAGTTCTGATATTGCCGCAACACCAATTAGTCCAGCTGATACAGCAGTCGACGACTCACTTTCTTCAGCAGCAACCACAATTTCTGCGTCTGAATTATTAGGCTGGCGATATTGGATTGTGGGTGAACCCGATAAAAGTTCATTCATCAGCAACTTTCTGCATGGTGCAACCTACTTCCTACCAATTTACTTGGTCTGCATGGCTGTCGGCGGATGCTGTGAGGCCATTTTCTCCGTCATCCGAGGCCATGAAATCAACGAAGGTTTTTTGGTCACGGGTCTATTGTTTCCCTTGACCTTACCTGCTTCGATTCCCTTATGGCAAGTTGCGATAGGCATCATCTTTGGCATTGTCATTGGTAAGGAAGTTTTCGGCGGCACGGGGCGAAACTTCCTCAACCCGGCACTCACAGCCCGAGCCTTTCTGTATTTTGCCTACCCTGCACAAATCTCTGGGGATAAAGTTTGGAATGCCTTAGGGGCCACTGACGGCATCAGTGGCGCGACAATTCTCGGGGACGTCGCCGCCAGCGGAAATCGGCTTGACGGATTAGCTACCCTCAGCAATTTCAATCTCTCTGAACACTTCATCGGATTCACCTTAGGGTCGATGGGAGAGACTTCTACTCTGTGTTGCCTAATTGGCGCCGTCCTCTTAATTGCAATGGGAATCGGTTCGTGGCGCATCATGCTTTCCGTTCTGCTTGGTGGTCTAGGAACCGCCTGCCTCTTAGGCTTTTTCGGCGGAGACAACAGCGCGGCCATGTTTGCCATGGGGCCACTACAACATTTAGTCGTCGGCGGTTTTGCTTTTGGACTTGTCTTTATGGCAACCGATCCAGTATCCGCAGCGATGACAAAAACCGGAAAATATTATTATGGGGCGCTCATCGGCGTCATGGCGATTTTAATTCGAGTGGTCAATCCTGCTTATCCAGAAGGAATGATGTTGGCGATTTTGTTTGGCAATGTATTCGCGCCGCTGATTGATTACTTTGTTGTCCAGCGAAATATCGGTCGGCGGAAGCAGCGCTGGGCTACACAAAACCCACTTGAGGGAGACAAAGAATGAACCGCGAATCCATCAAAAATACATTAGTCGTCTCCGGCTTACTCTGCATCATTTGCTCCGTCCTAGTGTCGGCCGCTGCCGTCAGCTTAAAACAAAAACAGATCCTCAATAAAGAACTCGACCAAAAGAAAAAGATCTTACAGGTCTGCCAAATCGCATTCACGCCGGATTCCATTGACGCCCTTTTTTCCGACAATATTCAGCGCCGCTTGGTCGATCTACGGACAGGTGAATATGTCGCGGAAACCGAAAACGGGAATTTAACCGTTGACACCTATTCTCTAAAAAAAGTTCTGCAAACAGACGCCACGGATTTAGAAATCGACCCAGCTGGCTTAGGTGGTAAGCGGGAAAATCATGCGGTTGTTTTTCTATACGCAAAGGAAAATCAGGTCATTATCCCCATTCGCGGTCGCGGCTTGTGGTCCACGTTATTCGGATATGTCGCGCTGGCCGAAGATGCGAGTACGGTTTCTGGCATTACATTTTTTGAGCATGGGGAGACACCGGGTTTAGGTGGCGAAGTGGATAATCCTGACTGGAAAGCACAGTGGCCTGGCAAGGCAGCCATTGAAGATGGTCAAGTCGTTATCGAAGTCAAAAAACAAGGACAAGTCACTGATTCACGCCATCAAGTTGACGGCATGGCCGGTGCAACGATTACAACCCAAGGTGTCCATCGACTCGTTCGCTTTTGGCTAGGCGAACAGGGCTTTGGTAAATACCTCGCTCGACCCAATAAAATACAATCCTCGACGCAAAAACAATAACAACTCAACAATCATCCAACTAACCACTTGTTCTCTGCACCCACGCTTCGGCTTGGTTAAGGAACTCAGGAATTAACAATGGCTAGCAACAAAGCCAAAGACGTGCTCTTTGATCCCGTCTTGAAAGATAATCCAATCACGGTACAAGTACTTGGTGTCTGTTCTGCTCTGGCAGTCACGACCAAGCTCGATACCTCATTGACTATGTGCATCGCCGTTATCGTCGTTGTCGCATTTTCTAGTGCTGCGGTTAGCCTGATTCGAAACCACATTCCCTCTAGCATTCGCATCATTGTGCAAATGACCATCATTGCGTCGTTGGTCATTATCGTTGATCAGTTTCTCAAAGCTTACGCTTACGATGCCAGCAAACAACTGTCTGTATTCGTTGGATTGATCATCACCAACTGTATTGTGATGGGGCGAGCCGAAGGGTTTGCCATGAAGAACAATCCGTGGGACAGCTTCCTGGACGGTATTGGCAACGGCTTAGGTTACAGTTGCATCCTGTTAATTGTGGCTTTCTTCCGAGAACTACTTGGCAGCGGTACGCTATTTGGACTGCAGGTAATGCCTGACATGTATCCCGCCAATGGATTAATGTTGCTTTCACCTAGCGCGTTTTTCCTAATTGCAATCATCATTTGGATCGTACGGACACTGCGTCCGCAACAGATGGAGGAGGCATAAGCGATGGCAGAACATTTGAGTATTATCGTTAAAGCGATTTTCATCGAGAACTTAGCCTTGTCGTTCTTTTTAGGCATGTGCACCTTCTTGGCTGTATCGCAGAACGTCAAAACGGCACTCGGCCTCGGTGTGGCTGTCATCGTAATCCAAGGCATCACTGTGCCGGTAAACTATTTAATTTACCAATATCTACTATCCGACGGAGCCTTGAGTTGGGCCGGATATCCAGAAGTAAATTTAGACTTCCTCGGACTTATTAGTTACATTGGCGTCATTGCCGCGATGGTTCAAATACTGGAAATGACACTCGATCGCTATTTCCCGCCCCTCTATAACGCACTCGGAATCTTCTTGCCATTGATCACCGTCAACTGTGCCATTCTTGGTGGTTCGTTGTTAATGGTTGAACGCGATTTTACATTTATTCAGAGCATTGAATTTGGTATTGGCAGTGGCTTTGGTTGGGCCCTAGCAATCGCCGCGCTGGCTGGAATTCGCGAAAAACTAAAGTACTCCAACGTGCCACACGGCCTCCGCGGCCTCGGAATTACCTTTATCATCGTTGGCTTAATGGCATTAGCCTTTATGTCCTTTGGCGGCATTCAGCTCTAAACCTTTGATCAACAACTTACACACAACAAAATAATGCAAGATACGCAAACAATTATAATGGGCGTCCTAATGTTCACCACTGTGGTGATGACGCTTGTCGTTGTTATTCTGTTTGCAAAATCAAAACTAGTCGCCTCCGGTTCCGTGCAAATCACCATCAATGACCAAAAGACGATTGAAATACCCGCCGGTGGGAAACTCCTCAGTGCACTCGCCTCGCATGATATCTTCGTCTCATCTGCCTGCGGAGGCGGAGGTACCTGTGCTCTGTGCAAAGTCGTTGTCCATGCGGGCGGTGGCGATATTTTGCCGACGGAATGTGGTTACATTAACAAACGTGAAGCTCTTGCGGGTCAGCGGTTAGCATGCCAAGTTGCTGTCAAACAAGACATGGAAATCGAGGTCCCGCCCGAGGTTTTTGATACAAAAAAATGGGTCTGCAGCGTCCGCTCAAATCGCAATGTCGCAACATTCATCAAAGAACTCATACTGGAATTACCCGTGGGCGAGGATGTCGGTTTTAAACCCGGTGGTTATATCCAGATCGAGTGTCCTCCGCACACTGTTGAATACAAAGATTTCGATATCGAGGAAGAATACCACGGTGATTGGGACCAGTTCAATGTTTGGCGTTATAAATCTGTTGTGACCGAAGGCGTCTTCCGCGCCTATTCCATGGCAAATTACCCCGCTGAAAACGGGGTTATCATGCTCAACGTGCGGATTGCCTCGCCACACCCCAAGGCACCGGAAGGCACACCTCCGGGGAAAATGTCCTCGTACCTCTTCAATCTCAAACTAGGTGATCAAGTTACCATTTCTGGACCTTATGGTGACTTTTTCATCAAAGAAACAGAATCGGAAATGGTTTATATTGGTGGAGGTGCAGGTATGGCTCCTTTACGTAGCCATATTTTCGACTTGCTCAAATCACAATCGACCAACCGAAAGATATCATACTGGTACGGAGGTCGTAGCGCTCGAGAATTATTCTATGTCGAAGAATTCCGCAAACTTGAAAAGCAATTTCCCAATTTCTCATTTCACATCGCTCTATCAGACGCTCTACCCGAAGACAACTGGACAGGCTCTACCGGTTTTATTCACCAAGTCGTGCTCGATGAATATCTAACATCTCATTCAGCTCCAGAAGATATCGAATATTATACGTGTGGGCCGCCAAAGATGCTGCAGGCCGTACGATCCATGCTCGACGACCTTGGCGTTGAACCTGAAAATGTCGCCTTCGATGATTTTGGCGTCTAGTCGTAACTTATTGACGAATACCACGCAACGTAATCGCATGCGCAACGATGCAAATATCCGTTCAGGTGATTTATGAAACGCATATCTCCGTTCATGAAACTTACCATCGCCTTGGTGTTGTTCTGTGCGGTGTTGTTGCTTATACGAATCCTCCAACCTGACCAACTCACTAGCGAGCCGACAACACAGACAAACGCCGCTTCATCAGAGCAAAAACCCGCTAAGATCATTCTTCGCGGCAAGACGATGGGCACAACCTTCGCAATCACGATTGAAGGGCTCAGCGACGCTCTGCGTTTGCCAGAAATTGAGTCCGCCATTAAGCAACGTCTGGTCGATATCAACCAGATCATGTCAACCTATATTCCTGCGTCGGAAATTTCGCAATTCAATCGTTCGCAGACTACCGCTTGGTACAACGTTTCAAAAGAACTATTAGGAATTGTACAGTTAGCACAGTCCATCAGCGAACAATCTCAAGGCGCTTTTGATATCACCGTCGGCCCAGCGGTAAATCTCTGGAAATTCGGCCCCCAAACCGAAGAAAATAGCACCGACCGTAGCGGCATTCCTACCGCGGATGATGTTGCTCAGGTGCTTAAGCATATCGGCTATCAACAACTACATACTCGTGAAAACCCACCCGGGCTCAAGAAAGATGACCCCCAATTACAAATAGACTTGTCCGCTATCGCCAAGGGATACGCAGTCGATCAGATTATTGAATTGCTCGCAGCCTGGCAACTCGACATACAATATATGGTTGAAATAGGTGGAGAAATTCGGACCGTGAGCCATGCCCTGAATCGCAACAATCGACGCACGTGGCGATTAGGAATCCAAGACCCATCTGGGGAAGCAGGTACTTCCAAGCGAATCGTTGCAGTTAATAATCAAGCGATTGCCACCTCCGGAGACTATGTAAACTACTATGAAATCAAGGGAGTGCGGTATTCACACACAATCGACCCATCCACGGCTATGCCTGTACAGCATCAATTAGCCTCGACCGTGGTGATTACCGACACTTGTGCGGCGGCGGATGCCTGGGCAACCGCCCTATTGGTACTGGGGCCTAAACGAGCCTATGATATAGCTAATAAGCACGACCAACCAATTGCCACACTGTTAATCACGCGGATCAATGACCAACTCCGATGGACACCCAATCGCGCTATGGAGTTATTCTTGGAATAACCGGAAGCACCTTAACCCATGTCTTTTATTGAACTCGTATTAATTTCGTGTGGCGTATTTTGCGGCGTCATTTTAGCAATGGCTGTGGGCGTCATTTTTGGCAATCGCCAGATCAAGGGAAGTTGCGGCGGCTTAGCTGGCATGAAAGATGAGCAGGGGAACTCTATGTGCGACGTTTGTTCGATTCCAGTCGACGAATGCCCAGAGATGCAACGTGAAACGTGTGACGAAAAAACAGCTAGTGAGCTCGAGCGAACCCACTAGCTGCTGCAAGACGCACACCTTGGTTTCCCCACACATCGCTTTCCTCTGCTTAGAAAACTATCGTTTTCTTCGTTCCAAAGGTTCAACATGTCCAAGGTCACGTTATTGCTCGCTTAACATACCGGCGGTGGTGACAAACGTATGGCACAACTATCGCAATCAATCTTTTCTTGGGTTGCTTAATGAGTGATAATTTGACCGGTAAAATTAACAACCCCAAAGACAACAACACGTTTGATATGAAGATTTTCTTTTCAGTTGGTGAACCCAGTGGCGACTTGCATGGGTCGAACCTAATTCGTGAAATGCTACACCGCGACAATAGCATCGAGTGCGTTGGCTTCGGCGGTCCCCTGATGGAAAAAGCGGGATGCACACTTCTATTTGATCTCACTCAATTCGCCGTAATGTGGTTCGTCAAAGTCTTGCTTAACCTACATCGGTTTATCGGTTTTGCACGACAGGCCGAGCGGTATTTCAAGGAAAACAGCATCGACGCCGTGGTGTTAATTGACTATCCCGGATTCAACTGGGTTATTGCTAAGAAAGCGAAGAAGCATGGAATTCCTGTATTCTATTATGGTGTGCCGCAGTTATGGGCTTGGGCTCCGTGGCGGATACGCAAGATGCGAAATCGCGTTGATTATGCGTTATGCAAACTCCCGTTTGAGGAAAAATGGTACCGTGACCGCGGTTGCGACGCACGCTTTATCGGGCATCCCTTTTTTGATGAAATGGAAAACCAAAAACAAACCACCGATCAAGAATTTTTGACTCGCCAACGCGCGACAGCCGGTAAATTGGTAACTTTACTACCTGGGTCTCGGCAACAAGAAGTTGAGGGACAACTTCCGTGGTTCCTCAAAGCCGTGACCAAAGTCCAGCGGGAAGTGACCGATACGCGTTTTGTCATCGCCAGCTTCAATCAAGTTCAAGCTGACTATGCCAGCAAACTCGTCGCCGAAGCTGGTTTGAACATTGAAATCCATGTCGGCAGAACTCCCGAATTAATGCAAGCCGCGCATTGTTGTCTGGCATGTTCCGGTTCCGTTTCATTGGAACTCATGTACCATCACACACCCACGGTGATCTTATATCACGTAAATCGATTTCGTTACTTTCTTGGCAACCACCTCATTCGAGCACGATACATCACACTCGTGAATCTGATTGCATCATCCAATCCGTTCTTACGCAGCAAAAAAATGTGGCATCCAAATTTGCCGGGCGGCGAGGACATTCCAATGCCGGAATATCCAACGTGTACCGATAAGTCCTCAGAGGTCGCTGACCACCTTATCCAGTGGCTCTCAGACCCACAGTGTTTTGCGGACAGCGTTAAGCACTTGAAGACCCTAGCGAGCCAATATGCCACTAGCGGCGCGTCACGGCGTGCCGCTGAGTTTATTCTGGCAACGTTGGCCCAAGATGCTATCACTGATGTCCCTCAAGCGGCATAATCTATTGATAGATATCCATAAAATATTCAACTCGCCGATGTATTACTTTGTCACAGGAAGCAGTTTTGATGCTAGGGGAACCTAAAAAAACACCCTACGATTTGCGATTCCAATTTCTAGGAATCGCTATTCGCATCCACCCAGGGTTCTGGGCCATTTGCGTCTTTCTCGGGTTTAGCATGAGGATGTCCACGCCAATTACACTATTTGTGTTTAGCGTGGCAGTGTTTCTGTCGCTATTAATTCACGAGATGGGTCACGCTGTAGCATTTCGTCGCTGCGGAATCCGGGCCCATATCGTCCTCTACCATTTTGGTGGCGTAGCCGTTCCCACAGGGATGGAATCCTATTTTGACCATACATCTGGATATACCTCCAAGCAAAAACTATTTGTTACGGCGGCCGGCCCAAGCATGCAAATCTTAGCAGCATTGTTAGTCATCGTGGCCTTGCGCGCTGTCGGGAAGACTGATGGATTTCTGACGGCGCAAGTCGGAATACCCGCTCGGCTAACCGCTGACCCCTCCGGCACGCTCGACAATATCATCATGTCTCTAAGCCGTCGTGACGTCGCATGGAATCTGCGGCACATGGATGAAAAAATGCAAGCACTATTCGCATCAGCTGATACAAATGATGATCAATTGCTATCTTTGGCCGAACACGACGCATTTCAAACGACCGTTGATTCGCTCTCAGAACAATTTGAGAAAACGTCCATTCCAGTACCATCTGTAACAACGATGGTTATTAAATCCGAGCACAAAAATCGATTCATTGGTGCACAACGCGAATTATTAGATGCTGCTGATGTTCGGGACGATGGCTTGATTCGCATATCCGATCTGCAGCAGACGTTACAGCATCAAATATTATTCGAATCGGATCTCCTCAATAAATTTGTATATATTTTCGTGATGATCAGTCTGTTTTGGGCAATCTTGAATCTCGCCCCAGTCTACCCACTCGACGGTGGACAAATCACTCGTGAACTACTAGTGCTCTTCAACGTCCACAACGCGATTCCAAAATCGCTCTTTGTCTCTGTAGCAACGGGGGTGGCCATCGGAATCTGGGGATTGAGTAACGGTTCAATGTTCTTGACGCTGATGTTTTTCATGATGGCATATTCGTCATATCAATTACTGCAACGCTTCCAACGCGGTTATTAAATGATGGTAGGGAGGTCTTTTTCTCGGCCAGCCACGGGGTGACCGCCCCGACGGTTTGATTTATGCAGGTATTGTTGGCAGGTCTTGGCTACGGTGTTTTTTGCCACTCCAGTACCAAGCGAGAATCGTGCCGGTGAACATGCAGAAAAAAGTGTAGAAGGCGGGGGCTATAGCAACACTGGGATTGGTTGGAAAAAGTTCGCTAGCCAAAGTTGCTCCTAACCCAGCATTTTGCATGCCCACTTCCAAGGTGAGTGCTCGTTTCATACCGGGCGTGAGCTTCAATAACTTACCCCCAAATTGACCGCAGCAATAACCGATTAAATTAATCAGCAACAGCGCCACTAAGAGGCTGCTTTCCAATTGACCAAGATTGTCACGAGACGTGCCCACTACGGTCGCAATAATAACAAGAATGCTCAAATTGGCGATGATCGCGCCAATAGATTTTGCTTGCTTTTCAAACTGAGGCAACAGTCGACCAAGCATAAATCCACAGACCACTGGAATGACCACCCATTGCAACAGTTTTAATCCCGCCGCAAGATAAACAGCACCAGCACCTTGGGCATTGTCCGTCAGCAACTGAGCGGCGACAGGATCGGCAAAACTAGCTTGCAGACGTAACAACACTGGCACTGCCAGTGGCGACAACAACGTCGCTAACGTGGTCAAGCTTACACTGTAACTAACATTGCCTTTACTAACGATTGTCAAAACGTTCGATGCCATAGCACCTGGGACACATCCCACAAGAAATATTCCGACGAGTTGCTCACCCTCAAACCCCAAAAGCTGGCCAATTAAACAAGCCAGCAACGGCATCGAGACGAACTGCACAGCGGTGCCACCAAGTACGACTGGCCATTTAGTCACGACTTGCTTCACTTCTTTAACCGGCAACATCCAGCCTACGGCAAACATCGTGACAATGATCAGGTAAGGCAGCAGCACGCGGTGATTAAAGGGATCAAACTCTAACCCCGTGTGTGGCCAATAAAATGCAGCTAGCGAAAGCAGAATCAGCCACAGCAGCAAAAATCGTTCTATCAACTTGGTCATACTCATGCCTACCCACATTGCAATATTCCTTAGCAGCAATTCACTGCCGGCGGCGGCCGCCTTCCTCAATACCAATGTACGCCAATTTGATTAGAGAACAAAGAAGTGAGTAAAAGAACTGAGTACCACCCTGTCCTATTTTGTTCTTCTGGTTGATAATAATCGCAACAAAACAATCTTTTCCGGTTAGGTAATATGACTGACAAATTGACAATCGAAACTATCGAAAAACATCTCTCGGAAATCAAAGATCCCGAAACAGGTCGTGGATTAATGACTATGAATCAGATCAGCGACATTTCGCTCAACGACGGTCACCTGCAACTAACGCTAGGGTTAACCACTCACAGCGCCCCGATTGCCACAACCTATCGTGCAGATTTCGAATCCGGCATTCGCAACCAATTTGCAGACCTCACAGACCTAACCATTAATCACGTCATTCACGATCGACCGGCAAATAAAGTTGGCGAAATTGGTTTAACCGCAAAAACCATCATTGCCGTTGGGTCGGGCAAAGGGGGCGTTGGCAAGAGCACGATTTCCGCCAGTCTCGCCTTAGGGCTACAACAAGCTGGCAGTAAAGTCGGAATTATGGATGCCGATGTCTATGGACCAAGCATTCCTCAATTATTGGGGGTCTCTGGTCGTCCAACTGTCGACGAAAACCAGAAAATAAATCCGATTGACTGCAACGGTATGCCCGTGATGTCCATGGGTTTCATGATCCCTGAAGATGAAGCGGTCGTTTGGCGAGGACCGATGCTACACGGAGCGATCACGCAGTTCCTGCGTGATACAGCATGGGGTGATTTAGATTATCTGATTATCGACATGCCACCAGGCACTGGTGATATTGCGTTAACGTTGTCCCAACTCATCCCCCTCAGCGGCTGCGTTATTGTTTGTACGCCACAAAAAGTCGCGTTGCTTGATGCGGTCAAAGCGATCTCCATGTTTCGCAAGGTTAACATTCCGGTATTAGGAATGGTCGAGAATATGAGCGGTTTCGTTTGTCCAGATTGTGACAAACGGTACGACATCTTTGGTCGGGGCGGTGCAAAAACTCGGGCTGAAGAATTGAATATTCCGTTCCTCGGTGACATCCCCATCGTGCCTTCAATCCGCGAGTTCGGTGATGCTGGAACATCACAAAACAATCTTACAGACGCCGGCTCCGCACAATACATCGAAACGATGATCTACAATTTGGTTAACAATATGGCAACGGCCGCTGCCGAACAACCGCCGCAAGTGCAACTACCAGTGTTGGGTTAATTGAAACTCAACGACACTAACGCTGAATACTCTGCCACTGATTTTTTCGTTGTAGCAAATAAACATTCAGACCCTATTGCATTAAATCCGATGTTAAATACAACTAGATGACTTACGGTTCGATGTTAAGTTTTTCGTAGTTGGACTACGGCTCAATTCTCGGATCTGATTTCACATTTATAGAGGAAAATGAAAGTGGCGAAAAAGAAAGCAACTGCGAAACGAAAAGCAGCATCAAAAAAGAAAACAGTTAAAAAGAAAATTGTTCGTAGAAAAGTAGTCAAGAAAAAAGTTGCTAAAAAGAAGGTAGCTAAAAAAGCGCCAAAGAAAAAAGCAACTGCTAAAAAGAAAACAGTAAAGAAGAAAGTTGTCCGTCGTAAAGTAGTAAAGAAGAAAGTTGCAAAGAAGAAGGCTGCTCCTAAAAAGGTAGCGAAGAAGAAGGCTGCTCCTAAAAAGGTAGCGAAGAAGAAGGCTGCTCCTAAGAAGCGACGAGCTGCTACTAAAAAGAAAACCGCTCGTCGTCGCAAATAACGACTACTAGCTTTTCTTAAGCCAATACAAAAGCCACGAACTCCTAACGGAATTCGTGGCTTTTTGTTTTACTGTAACGTCTATGGTTTGACCGGAGTAACTGGTGTTATTGTGGATGCGAATCACTTAACAATAGATCTAAATATCCTACTCGAATGCTACCTTGCAATTGCAGCTTGCTAGCGACCTGCTGCACGACATCTTGGGCAACAGATAAACTCTCCTCAGACGCCATCAACTCAATTTCAATATACGTCCCTAAACCAGCCACCTCATCAATCGCTATCGTCAAAGGTTGATTCTGCCAAGGCAAGGTTCCCGTCCGGCGTGTTTTTTCGACAACCGCCACGTACGTAAAACCGAGGGCAGCGAGTAGCTGTTCTGCCGCATCTGAAGTTGCGGGCGGACCAAGTGGTAATTCTATTTCTTGTCTAGTTTTGGTCGTTTGATCAATCCGTGGACCTTTATACGTAATGCAGTGTTTACCCGCAGAAGTTCGAATTCTGATTGCTTCGTCGGTCTGAGCAAAATCACGAGCGGGATGATTATAATACGCGTCACGCTGTTGAACCGTCTCGCCCCAAACAATACCCAACTTGTCCAACTGCAATTCAAGCATCACTCGATCCGGAACCGCATATTTTTGCTCAACTTCGTATTGCATCAGCTTAGCCTACTTCAGTTTCATTTGTGTCTAGGGCCACTTTTAATTCGGCGACCATCGCAGTAACATCCTCAGTCTTAGTCAGGCAAGCACTAACTGCGACTCGAGTAAAACCGACTGCAGATATTTCACCGATATTGTCCAATGAAATACCGCCGATTGCGAATGCTGGCACCGTGGTCGCGTCAACAACTTCTCGTAAAAAATCAACCCCTAGAAATTTGTCGAATTCTTTCGTCGCCGATGCAAACACTGGACCACAGCCAATGTAATTAGCTCCATCAATGACTGCCTGTTTTACTTGACCTAACGAATGAGTTGAAACGCCGATCAGCGAGTCTACGCCGACAATCCTCCGCATCTGTTCTACCGACAGTTCCGCAT
>DTSG01000044.1 GCA_012965455.1 Planctomycetaceae bacterium
GGTTACGGTATCGGTATGGCCCGATGAGTTAAAACGAATCTGTGCTGAAAAGAATATTTATGGCCATTATATTTCAACGCAATCTACATCCGTCCAGATATGCTCGGATTGTAGCTTTCATTTTGATGTGTGCGATACCCACCTTAGCACACGCCCAAGACACCAAATCAGTGCTCAGTGTTCCACAGGGGTGGCGAATAGAAAATACAACATATCCACCACCCTGGGCAAAATCCCTACCTTGGAAAGGTAAAATTGAGCTGCGCTTTCCGCCAGGATTTTTCCAACCTACAAGTATGTATTTTTGGTCATACCCAATTCTTTACCAGTTGCAAGGCAACTGTATCACCAATGACGAAGAACTCAAACGCGCATTGCTCGACTACGATACCGGATTATACGGCGGAAAATACTCGCGGGACCAGATCGATATCACCGTTCAAAAGCCAAAGCAGGGACAACGGGGTCGACCCAACACATTAACTTTCAAAGGTTTTGACCCCTTTACCACCAAAAAACCCTTGACAACCTATCTAGAAATCCAACGGCGATATGACGATGTTGCTGACATGACCACAATATTGATTCTCCGCTCTGCGCGGCCTATCGATAAGAAGGATGCCGTCTGGAAAGCACTCTATCGCTTCCGCAAAGATGCTGGATTTTAATCGCAGCGTTGTCACAATTACCGTAGAACCATTTGAATATTGAGTCAAAGAAATCATGCCAACCGTTAACCACAAATCGCTAGAAACGGTGACACAGTCGATATTTATGTCACACGGTTGCACCTCTGACGCAGCCAGCCAAGTTGCTAAAAGCTTAGTTTTGGCAAACTTATGCGGCCACGACTCACACGGAGTCGTGCGGATTGCACCCTATTTATCAAATATCAAACGGGGGGTCTTGCAACCCACCGCCGAACTCGCCGTACTGCACGAAACGGAAGCGCTAGTAGTTGCCGACGCCCAACACGGATTTGGTCAAGTACAAATGCCCGCGCTCATTGAGCGACTCGCAACTAAGGCCAATTCACAGGGAATTTCCTGCGGCGTCATGAAACGCTGTGGTCACATTGGGCAATTATCCCAGTGGGTTGAGAGCGCCGCTCGCCAAGGCTTCGCCGCGCTTCTTACCGTCAACGACAACGGAGCGCTGCAAGCAGTTGCACCGCCAGGCGGCATTCGCCCGACGCTTGGTACAAACCCAATTTCGATCGCTACGCCAAGTGATCCCCATCCAATTCTTGTCGATATTTCCACGAGTGTTGTCGCCAATGGAAAAATATTGGTCGCTCATAAGGAAAACAAACATGTTCCCGACGGCTGGTTGCGCGACGAACACGGTCAACCAACAACTGATCCTGCGGTTCGATACCAAGATCCACCTGGTTCGCTCAATCCGACTGGTGGTTACAAAGGCTTTGGGCTCGGGTTTTTACTTGACGTGCTCGTGAGTGGCCTTACCGGAGGCTATTGCCCCCCTGCCCCCTCAGACGCCGTTCCCGCCAATAATGTGTTGATGGTGTTGTGGGACCCCCAACATTTCCAAGGAGCCGAACACATCGTAAGCGAGGCCGTGCGGCTTGAGCAGTTTGCCCGCGAGTCACCTTTGTTGCAAGAGGACAGTCCAATTACGTTGCCCCACGATCGTTCCCGTAAGACTAAATCCAAGCGCCGTCAAACTGGGATCCCACTTGGCGATGAGGTCTATTCTCAAATTACGGACTTTGCGAACCAAAACGGCATTAACTTGCCCCTAGACTGGGTCTCTGACTAGTTTGCTATCGCGGGATGATAGCCTATTGCCTTGGTACGAATCCTATAAAACCCTTTGCCAGCGGTAATGTATAGACGGCTCGATTCCGCTCCACGCCCAAAACTAACGTTGGTGGGTAATTCGGGGGTTTCGATATAACCAAGTTCTACGCCTTTGGATGAGAAAATTACGATACCAAACCGTTCGGCGCTGCGCACGGCCGCGTAAATGTTTCCAGACGTGTCCACCGTCATCCCATCAATCCCCAATTGATCCCCGAAGTCAACTAACACCTTCTTATTAGTCCACTGACCTGAGCGACGAATCGAGAACGAATTCAACGTCATTCTCCCCATCTTAAAATCCTTCTCAATGTCCGCCTTATCAGACCCGTTATCAGTTTCCGCCACGTATACCGTTTTTTGATCAGGTGAAAGAATGATGCCGTTCGGTTTGTCTATTTGATCTGTAGCAACTGTAAGCTCCCCTGCCGTACTGTACTTAAACACGTAGTACCTGTCCAATTCGCGTTCCTCGGGGCCGACATATTTAGGGTCGGTGAAATAGATTACGCCCTCTTTATTAATGACAATATCGTTGGGTGAATTTAGTTTCTTGCCCTTGAATAAGTTGGCCACAATTTTTACTTTACCGTCTGGAAGAAAGTGCACTAAAGCTCGATGCCCATTTAACGGGGAAGCGCAACACCCCATTAACTCGCCCGCACGGGTAAACATGAGTCCATTACCCATGCCACTGTCGGGGCAAAAGACGTTTGTTTTGCCCGTGTGCGGATTGAACATCATGACTCTCGCTGGTCCCGACTCAAAAGGCTGAGCAAAATCTGAAAAATACATATTTCCGTCGGGTCCGGCTGCCGCGCCTTCCGTAAAACCACCGTCCTCCCAAAGTGTTTCCAGTGATTCTCCATTTATCAAAATTCGTCGATCACCTTCAATATGAAGTTTCTGCGAATAGACACTAATCGTCCATCCGAGGGTCAAACCAAGGATCACTATAAATTTGAACATGTTGCTGAGTCCTTAAAGAGTGCGCGTTGGGTTTTACGGTCGTTTCGCCTGAAAACTATTCTACACATAATCACTAGCGGCTTGCCTGCAATACGACAGCTTCAATTCGTTTAAAAATCGCGTTCCACTGCACAACTCTAACCAGCACCTTCAAATTTTTAGGGAATTGAATTGACGCTAATTCCGATCCCACCTGTTCATCGCAGTAAAGTTCCAGCGCCAGGCCTTCATTGCGAAGCGTTGCCCTAAGAGTTTGGCCGTTTTGATATGCGACCGGCAAGCTAAACGAAAAAGTCCGACCGACCGACGTAGCTGAAATTTCGAGGAGATATTCTTTGCCAGCCAACTGCAACTCGGCTGTTTTCCTGCTCTCAGTGTAATTGTCAGTCTGATTTAATGCTTCGACCATTGCTACTAACGAAACATTCTCAACTCCAGTATTTGCGTTCCGCGCATTAACTACCTCGGAATCACGCAGAGTTTCTTGCTGGGCGTTATCTGTTAGCGCGTCGTCGGCGATATCCGAGCCAGGGGTTGTTACAGGTATCTCAACTGTTTTCACATTTTGCGACTGCCGTCCAACCAACTTTTTTAAGTCGCCATTTTTCGGTAACGGCTTATCAATAATTTCCTCTCTTGAGTTCAGCCCATCAAGAAAATTCAACAACGGAGCAGCGGGATCGACCATTTTCAACAACGACAACCAACCGCGGAACTCTGCAGCAGTAAGCGTCGCTTCGCCACCCGTTTCCATGCGATGTTTGACGGCTCGCAACCAACGCCTAGTTTTCCGTGGCAAATTCACTCGTTCATTGACCACTAAACCGGTAACCAACTGCTGCCGATGCTGTCGTATAATACGCTTCTTCCTGTCATTCAGGCGATACCCGTAGTATTGTAATATCTTGCCCGTGGAAATTAACAATTCATGAATTTTTTCCCGTGAATACTCCGGGAACGAAAAAGTAATATCGTCTGCATATCGTGTATAACGGGCACTCCGTCTTAAAGCCGCATCCGCGAGCTTGACGTCCATGTTCTTGTTAACATAATTACTGAGTGCCGGACTGGTGGGAGCGCCTTGCGGAAGGCCACCTTCATAACAAGTCAAGCGAGTGAGGAGTTTCGCCGAAGACTTATCAAAACCAGCACCCTTAAACGCACTCTCAACGCGTTCGCTATTGGTCGCCGGGAAAAAATCGACGATATCAAGTTTTACAATAACTTCTTGTCCAATGTGTTCTGCGGCATTGTCAACAATCGAGCGCCCCTTGCGGAACCCGTGGACATCATCGTGTATGGGGAGTCGCTCAATGAGTTGTTTCAATAGTGTCCGCTGAAGATGTTTGCTTGCACGATCAGGTACATGCAATATCCGCTTGCCACCGCTACGTTTTGGGATAGTAGTCGTCTCGTATTGCACATTATGACGCACCAGTTCCGACTTGGACATCTCTAGTTTCATGCCGAGGTCACGAACGGTTAGTTTACGTCTTCGTTGCTCACGGGTTTTTCGCGACCGCTGAGTGCGATAAGATCCTCGGGTTGCATCGGAGTTCTTTTTTCTAAAGAAGAATAGAATGATTAGCAGAACAGTAATCAACGAGACTATCTGCAGGGAAAACAGCGCCTCCAAGAATTCATCCATATACTCACCACCACCCGAATCGATGATTGCCGTCGCGTGACAAATAATCAAAAGCGAACCCGCTATCCGCCTCGGATTATCGGCGACGAATAACGGGCTCAAACCGTTTTGTGCCCTGCTATGGCCATGCCAATGACATGCTTACGGTAATTCCGAGTGCAGCGGCTAGAGCGTAGCGAGGACAATGCACTCGGAATTACCGTGAGCATGTCACCCCAACACCTCCAAACCACAACAAACACGGATGACGAAACATCACCCTATATCGCCAAGGCTACGCCGCATTATAACAATTGAAGATTTTATCCGCAAACAATTACGTAGTTGACCGACAACAATAATCCAATCGTCGCCTTCGGTTTAGATATAACCTATACTTAATTGCCCTCATTTCGCCGTAGAACATTTACAGTTTGGTACTCGGATGCAAACCCGCAAGACACAATCGCCCCAATTCTTTTTGCTTTTCTTATGTTTCATTTTGTCGATTTCCGGAAGCGCCGTTTCCGCAGAAGAACCGCTGCTAGTTACAATCTCCAAGGAAACAACTCGTATCACCGCGCCTCTGAAAGACAACGGCTACCCTGACTACGTCGGGGCATTGAACGCTCAGCTGAGCAAAGGGATCACCGCGGAAAATAATCTCGTCGTGGCGATTTGGAATACCATCGGCACCACTGGAATGTCGCAGAATCTGGTTAACCCATACTTCAAACACCTGCAGACGTCCCCACCTAAGAAAAATGCACAGTATTACCAGAGCTATTACCAGTGGTTTCAAGAAACACTGCTTACAGAGGAAAAGACATCCGAACTAACACCCCGCGAAATCGACGGGCTCCGACAATCACTAGAGAAGGAACACGAGGATTGCATGCAGCAACCTTGGACGGCTAAGAAATTTCCACGAATGGCGCAGTGGCTCGGAATCAATCAACGACTGCTAGTCAACTTTGCCTCAGCCGCTAATAGTCGTTCACAATTTTACAATCCATATGTGGTTGAAAGTGAGTATCAAAACCAACCCGTTCCTGAGTTGATTGGATTATTGCTTCCAGCAGCCCAACAGACACGGGGACTCGCTCGCGGCTTGCGCCTGCTTGCGAACAATCAAATAGCCGGCGGAAATTTGGACAAGGCTATCGAAACCTCCAAGGCGATTCATCGACTAGGGCGTCTGTCATCCCGTGGT